>JAJDDH010000060.1 GCA_029260415.1 Phycisphaerales bacterium
ACAGTGTTGCGTCCGCCTGGGGACTGTCGGGTGATGGCTCCACGCTCACCGGGTTTTATTGGGTCGCCGGCGCCAACGCCCAGCCGAGCACTTGGTCTGAGACGACCGGGATCGTGCCGCTGGAGGTGATCCCGGGCCACAGCTCGCGGATCAACGGCGCCAACTACGACGCGAGCGTGCTCGTCGGCTGGGAAGAGAACACCTTCGGCGCCTGGCAGCCCACCGCCTGGCGGGACGGTGTCAAGATCCGTCTCTCCGAGAACGACGCGTTCGTCGAGTGTGAGCAGGTCAACGCCGACGGCACGGTCATCGTCGGCTCCTCCCTGAACACTTTCACGCTCAACCGGGAGCAGACTCGCTGGGTCTGGAATGGAGCCTCATACGATCAGCACCAGCTCGGCGTGCTCCCCGGCACACCCGCGATCACCGGGTTCGGCATCGCCCTGGGTGTTACTGATGACGGCGGGACCATCGTCGGCGTGAACTTTTACTCCTTCAGCCCAGGCGGCCCCGCTGACGGGTTCATCTGGACAGAAGCCACCGGGCTGATCAAGGCCAATGACTATGTTGCCTCGCTGGGCCTGACCCAGCTCGCCGACGTGCAGATCCGGAGCTTCAACAACATCTCCCCCGACGGCTCGACCATCCTCGCCGACGGCTACGACATCAACACGTTCGAACTCGTGAGCCTCATCATCCACCTCGATCAGGGCTGCAACGAGGCCGACCTGGCCGAGCCCTTCGGCACGCTCGACTTCTCCGATGTCATCGCATTCCTGAGCGCCTTCGGGTCCAGCGACGCCAGCGCCGACCTGGCCGAGCCCTTCGGCACGTTCGACTTCTCCGACGTCATCGCCTTCCTCGGCGCGTTCGGCGCCGGCTGCCCCTAACCGCTCGTCAATCTCTCTGCTTCTGGAAACACCGACAAGGCCCCGTCCATCGCGGACGGGGCCTTGGTCGTTGTTGGGTTGTTGCGTTGTCGAAACGGTTCAGCGGCGGCGACGGGCGACGCACGCCCCGCCCAGGCCCAGCAGCGCGAACGTGCCGGGCGCGGGGACGGTCTTGATCGTGTCGATCGCCATCGAGCCGCCCAGCTTGAACTTGGCGGTGTCAAAGCCCTCGATGCCAAGGTCATCCGCGGAGATGATCCCGATGCGGTTGGCCGAGTTGTTGCCGTACACAACCGTCGGGTCGTACAGGTCAGCGCCGGCGTCGACAAAGTCCATGAAGTCGATCGACGCGACGAGCGATCCGTCGAGGTAGAGCTTGAGCGAGGACGCCTCGGCGGTCGCGGACTCCAGGTCGAGAATGTCGAACCCGATGCCGGTCTTGACCTCGTCGAAGCTGAAGCGGATCCAGCCCGCGGGGCGGGAGCCCTCGTCGTCGGGGCGGTCGGCAACGCCGTCACCGATGCCGTAGTTGTTCTCCTGCAGGATCAGGGCGTTGCCCAGGTTGGTGTGCCCCACGAGGTTGCCCATGCTCCAGGGGTCCTCGAGGTCGTCGTCGCGGGTGCCTGTGCGGTGGGTGTCGAAGGCGACGGCCAGGTCGAAGCTGCGGCTGTAGTTGCGGGCGTCGATGGTGACGCCGTGCGAGCCCTGGAGCTGGGTGCTGACGATCTCGCCGTGGACGAGGCCGCCAAAGTCGATTGTTTCGATGGTGTCGGCGCCCGCGGTCCCGGCGGCAACGGCAAGGGCGCAGACCGACAGCGCTCGCATGGTGGTGCTCATGGTTCGTTCCTCTCTCTGGATTGGCTCTCTGATTCGGGCGGGGACTGCGGCCCCGCAGGTCAAAGATGCCGCGCCACCGCCCGCACGCCAGCGCCGGGGGCTCCGGTTCGCTCAATCCGAATCATCCGAGTGCGCACAGCCCGTGAAACCCGCACGACCCTCGACGCTCGGTTCGCTCTGGAGCGGTTGTGCGCTCTGCGGCGCTACCCTCCGTCGCATGGATGACTACGAGCTCAGCGAGGGGCTGGACCCCGACGGCCCGTCCGCCGAGGACTTGGACCGCTTCGGCGACGAGACCCGCACCTGCCCGCACTGCGGGTCCGAGGTGTGGGACCAGGCCAAGGAGTGCCATATCTGCGGCGAGGAGATCGACGCGCCCCCCAAGGGCCAGCCGCCCCTGCCCATGTGGGCGTGGATCACGCTCTTCATCGTGCTGATGGTGCTGCTGATGTGGGTGCTCTAGGTTCGAGCGCGTTCGCTACTCGTGCACACCCAGGTCCGCCTTGGTGAACAGCGCCTCGAAACGCAGGCCCGCGCCCTCGATGTTCTCGCGGGCGCCCTCCTGACGGTCGATCGTCGCGATGATCGCGAAGACCTCGCCCCCCTCGCCCCGGATGGACTCGACCGCCTCGAGCGCCTGACCCCCGGTTGTCGCGACGTCCTCGAGCAGGATGACCCTGTCGCCCTGCTGGATCACGCCCTCGAGCTGCTTGGCGGTGCCGTAGTCCTTCTTCGCGTTGCGAACGAACAGGCACGGGAGGCCGGTCTCCATCGCCGTCGCGGTGACAAGCGGGATGCCCCCCAGCTCCGCGCCCGCGAGTCGTTGGGCCTTCAGGCCCAGCTCGGATTCGACGTGGTCGATCCGCTGGGCGAACATCGCCGCGAGGGGTTTGAGCACCTCTGGGCGGGTCGAGAACCGGTACTTGTCCAGGTAATACGAGCTGGTCCTGCCCGAGCGGAGCGTGAAGGTCCCGCGCAGGAGGCTCGCCTCGGCGATGCGCCTCGCGAGTTCCTGGGTGTCGATCGATCGGGTCGCGTCAGGGGTGGGCATCGATCCAGCCTAGGGCGCCCAGGCGTTCCAGACGCCTGGCCAGGGCTGCGGAGAGCGGATCTTTCCGGCCGCTCAGGCGTACAACCTGTGAGAAAAGAAGGCATTTCTGACGCCGGGGCTCTCCCGGCGGGCATAATTGCACCACAAGGCAGGACCACGATCCAAGATCAGGGCGCCGGGCGGGCAACCCCCTCCCCGGGCGTCACTTCGGAGGACACGACGGATGATCCGTGAAACGACGAAACGACTGGGAGTTCTCGCGGCGATCGGGCTGATCAGCGCCCCCGCCGCGGCTCAGGTGACCACGCCCCCGCCCAAGCCCACCGAATCCGGCGAGGCGTACACCCCCCCGCCCAAGCGGGCCCCGGTCCGCGCCACCCCGGGCGGCAACAGCAACCGCGGCCAGGTCGATCGCGCCCCGGTCCCGCGCCACGACCCGCTGGCCGAGGTCGGTGAGGACGGCTACATCGTCCGTCTCGATCGCCTGAGCGACGAGGTCGCGCTGGAGCGCAACCCGTTCATCGGCGGCACCAAGAACCAGGGCATCAACGAGCTCCGCATCGAGCGGCTCGCCCGGATGGAACGCCAGGTCATCGAGAACATCGACCTGCTCATCGAGCTGGACAAGGGCCTTGTCGAGGAGATCCGCCTTGCCGACATCGACGGCATGCAGCGCGTCGCCCAGATGATCCAGCCGCTCATCGCCGACCCTTCGCTCTCGCACGAGCTCAAGGAACGCGGCATGCTCACGCGGATCCAGTCCGAGGCCACCAACGGCATCGTCCGCCAGTACCAGAGCGCCATCAACGCGGAGCTCAAGGAGCGGTACCCCGACGAGCACCTCGATCACTTCATGCGGTTCATCATGACCGAGTCGATCAAGGAAGCCCGCCTGGCCCACACCAGCCTGCTCGAGGAGGGCGCCGGCAAGATCGCGGATCTGCAGTCCAACCTCTCGGGCGGCGCCTCCGACGCGATCCAGGGCGTGACCAGCGCCGAGCAGCTTCGCACGGCCCTGGCGGGTCTCCCGCTGGAAGATCACCAGGCCGCGCTGCGGGCGATCATCGCCCTCCGTGATGACCCGACCCTGCCCCCGCTCAAGCCGATCGACTTCGGCACCGGGAAAACCACCCAGAACACGGGCGAGGCCCAGGTCGAACGCAACGAGGACGGCTCGGTGAAGTTCCGCGGCGGCGAGGTCATCAAGGAAGGCGAGAAGCCCAACGACGGCTGATCGTCCCACAACCCAATCGCTTTCCACGGCGCCCCGGTCCCAGGACCGGGGCGTTCTTGTTTACCCCTCGGGACGCATGAACGGGAACGCGATCACGTCGCGGATCGACACGCTGTTGCTCATGAGCATCGCCAGGCGGTCGATGCCCAGCCCCAGCCCGCCCGCGGGGGGCATGCCCACCTTGAGCGCGCGAAGGAAGTCCTCGTCCAGGTTCCTGAACGTGGACTCCTCGTCGTCGAGCCCCGAGAGCTGCTCGCGGAACTTGGCTTCCTGGATGTCCGGGTCGTTGAGCTCGGTGTAGGCCGGGCCGATCTCCATGCCCGCGATAAACAGGTCCCACCGCTCAGCGATCTCGGGCGCGCCCTTCTTGGGGCGCGTCAGCGGCGACAGCGCCGACGGGTAGTCAAACACGAACGTCGGACGCGCCGGGTCGAGGCTCGCCTCGCCGACCTCCTCGAACAGCTCGTTGACGATCAGCAGGTCGTCGACCCTGCCGCGCAGGTCCGCGGCCTTGACCTCGCGCCCCTCGGCCTTGAGATGCCGCGCGTACTTGCCCACCAGCCCGCGCGTCTCGGCCTCCGCCCACGCGCGGTCCGTGTCGCTGGGCGCAAAGCCCAGGGCCCGCTCGAACAGCTCGTTGTACGTCACCCGCTCGAAGGCCTGGGCGTAGTCGATCTGCAGCTCGCCGAAGGGCAGCGTCAGCGATCCGTCCCCAGTCCCCGCGTCCTTCCAGAACGCGGCGCTGAGCGTCGCCAGCTCGCGGATGAGGCTCTCGGTCAGCTCCGCCATGGTCTCGTAGTCGCCGAAGGCCTGGTAGGCCTCCATGGACGTGAACTCGGGGTTGTGCTGCTTGTCCACGCCCTCGTTGCGGAAGATGCGCCCGATCTCGAAGACGCGCCCCATGCCGCCCACCATGAGGCGCTTCAGGTGCAGCTCCGTCGCGATGCGCATGTACAGCTGCATGTCGAGCGCGTTCATGTGCGTCGTGAACGGTCTGGCCGCGGCCCCGCCCGCCTGGGGCTGGAGCACGGGCGTCTCCACCTCGAGAAACGCCCGCCCCTCCATGAAGCGTCGCGTGTGCGAGATCAGCTTCGAGCGCAGCGTCAGCGCCCGCGTCGTCTCGGGGTTGGACCACATGTCCAGGTACCGCTGTCGGTAGCGCGTCTCGGGATCGGACAGCCCGCTGTGCTTCTCGGGCGGGGGCACGAGGCACTTGCTTGCGGCCCGCACGTCGCTGGCCCAGACGGTCGTCTCGCCCGCGCGGGTCTTCATGACCGGGCCCTCGACCACGAGGATGTCGCCCACGTCCGCGATCTTGCTCAGGTCAAAGCCCGACTCGGTCGCGTCGCGCTTGGAGACCGCGATCTGCAGTGAGTCGCGGCTCTGGTCGCGCAGGTTCATCCACACCAGCTTGCCGTTGTCCCGGTGCAGCACCACACGGCCCGCGGTCCGGACCACCGGGCGCTGGTCCACGTGCCCCTCGGTCTTGCTATTGACCTGGTGGTGGCTGTCGGCGTCCGCGGCGTAGCGCTCCGCCGCGGCGCGGAGGCTCAGCAGGTCATCGGCGCGTCCGCCGTACGGGTCCAGCCCGAGGGCCGCGGCCTTGTCGCGGTTGGTCCGGCGCTGGGCCTCGAGGTGATGGATCTCCTCGGCGGTGGGGGGCGGCGCGGGCGCCGACGGCTGTTCTGGTTGCTCGCTCACGGGCAGATCCTAACCCGCCCCGGACCCGCGTCGAGCCCGCCCGATCACGCGTCGATGCCCGTGAGGCGGACCGGGACGGTGGGGCGCGTCTCGCAGAGCGGGGCGCTGGGGTTGGCCTCGCTGATCAGGTCCGCCAGCGAGACGCCCTCGAACTGGTCGATGAGCATCCGCACCGCCTGGTCCAGGCGTCGGTGGAGCGAGCACAGGCTCGCGCCGTGCTCGGCGATCTCCAGCGGGCACGTCGTGATGGGCTCGAGCCGGTCGATCGCGTTGACGACGTCGAGCATCGTGATGTCGTCGGCGGACCTGGAGAGCTTGTACCCCCCGCCCACGCCCCGCCGGCCCTGGATCAGCTCCGCCTGGGCCAACACCTGGAGCACCTTGGACAGGTAGTTGGGCGGCACCTTGGTCTTGCTCGCCAGCGCCGGGGTGGGCGTGAGCACGTCCGGCGCCTGGGCCAGACACACCATCGCCCGCAGCGCGTACTCAACTGTCTGTGAAAGCATGCGGTATTCCCCAACAGAACACGCCCGGAGCATTCACGCCGGGGCGGGTTCTGTCTTCCCTCGGAGGGAAGTCTACCAGAGAATGTGGTCGCCCCAAGGCTTAGGCGCGCAGAACCCGGTCCATACGCCCCTCATCCTGGGGGTTGGCCCCGTCGAGGGGGATGGAGTCGAGCAGGCCGTCGATGATCGCGTCCGTCGTCACCTGGTCCGCCTCGGCGTTGAAGTTGGTCAGGATGCGGTGCCTGAGCACGGGGTGGGCGACCGAGCGGACGTGCTCGGGCGTGACGCAGCTGGCGCCGTCGAGAATCGCCCGGGCCTTGGCCGCCAGGACCAGGTTCTCGCTGGCGCGCGGGCCCGCGCCCCACGAGATGTAGTCGTCCACGATCTGCGGGCGCGGGTTGGCCGGGTCCGCGGGCTCGCGCACACGCGTCGCCCGCACCAGGCGCAGGGCGTATCGGAGCACGTGGTCCGCGACGGGCGCGTGCTTGACGATCTGCTGGACGCGGACGATCTCGTCGCCGCCCATGACGGCGTTGATCTCCTCCTCGCCCTTGTGCGCGCTGCGCCGGATGACCTCCAGCTCCTCGTCCGCCTTGGGGTACTTGATGAGCACCTGGAACATGAACCGGTCCAGCTGCGCCTCGGGCAGCGGGTAGGTGCCCTCCTGCTCGAGCGGGTTCTGAGTCGCGAGCACGAAGAACGGGTCGGGCAGCGCGTGGCGCTCGCCGCCGATGGTGACCTGACGCTCTTGCATCGATTCGAGCAGGGCCGCCTGGGTCTTGGGCGGGGTGCGGTTGATCTCGTCGGCCAGGATCATGTTCGCGAAGATCGGGCCCGGGACAAACCGCAGCTCGCGCCGCCCGGTCGCCTTGTCCTCCTCGATCACCTCCGTGCCCGTGATATCGCTGGGCATCAGGTCGGGGGTGAACTGGATGCGGCTGAACTCCAGGCTCAGCGAGCGGGCCACCGTCGAGATGAGCAGTGTCTTGGCCAGCCCGGGCACGCCCACCAGCAGCGCGTGCCCGCGGCTGAAGACGCACATCAGGATCTGCTCCACCACCTCGTCCTGCCCCACGATCACCCGGCTGATCTGCGATCGCAGCTTCTCGTAGGTCTCACGCACCGCCAGGGCCTCGTCGGGCATCGCGGCGGGTGGCTCGTTCTGGCTCATGGGTCCGTCCTCCCTGACAGCTGGGGACCTGGTCTGGACCCGCGCCAG
>JAJDDH010000061.1 GCA_029260415.1 Phycisphaerales bacterium
AGCGGGAGTAGTCGTACTCGCCCTTGAACACGCCCGGGCTGGGCTGGACGTAGGTGGAGGTCTGGTAGACGGGCGTGCAGATGGCCCCGGTGGTGGGGTCGGGGCTCTGGCCCGCGTGGATGCAGCGGGTGTTGAAACGCATCGAGTCGTGCATGGGGATCACTCCGGGTCGGAGGCGGTGTCAGTTTCGTTTGGAGGCGAGGTGCTCGACGAGGTCGATCTTGGAGATCACCCCGACGATCTGTGAGGCGTCCACCACGATCGCGGTGTGGTCCGACTCGAGGATGTGGTACAGCTCCGCGATCCGCGCCTTGGGGAACACGAGCCCCGCGATGGGCGACGCGACGCTGTTCACGGGTGAGTCCTTCGTGACGCCCCCGTCGTGCAATCCGCGGAGCAGGTCCAGCTCGTGCACGATCAGCTTCGCGGCGCCCGTGGAATCGACGAGCGGGATCTGGCTCACGCCGTGCTCACGCATGAGCGCTACGGCGTCGCCGATGCTCGCGTCCGTGCTCGCGGTGATGATCGCGGGTCGGTCCCTGGTCAGCAGGTCCTCGACGAGCCCGAGGTTCTGGCGGTCGTCGAGCATGCCGTGGTCACGCATCCACTCGTCGGAGAGGTACTTGGAGATGTACCGACCCGCGTTGTCGGGCAGGACGCAGAGGATGGTCTTGCCCGGGCCGAGCTCCTTGGCCTTCTTGACCGCAGCGTGGACGATCGAGCCGGACGAGCCGCCGCAGAACAGGCCCTCCTCACGGACGAGGCGCCTGGCCATGGTGAACGAGTCGTGGTCATCGACCTGGACCATGTCGTCGATGTGGTCGAACTGCATCGCCTCGCACTTGATGTCCTCGCCGATGCCCTCGACCTTGTAGACGGAGGGGGTGGGCATCGTGCCCGTGTGGAACAGGTGGTAGTGCACCGAGCCCAGGATGTCCACGCCGATAGTCGTCTTGGAGCTGTCCTGCTCCTTGATGTACTTCGCGGCGCCCGACATCGTCCCGCCCGTGCCCGTCGCGGCCATGAACACGTCGAAGTCCCCGCCCGACTGCTCCCAGACCTCCCGACCCGTCGAGTGGTAGTGCGCGTCCACGTTGAGCTGCGTGTGGTACTGATCGATGTAGAACGACCCGGGGGTCTCGGAGGCGATCCGCTTGGCGACGTTGACGTAGTGGTCGGGCGAGTCGCCCGGCACATCGGTGGGGGTGATGACCACCTCCGCGCCGAAGGCCTTCATCGAGTTGATTTTTTCCTGGCTCATCTTGTCGGGCATGGTGAAGACGCAGCGGTAGCCCTTGACCGCCGCGGCCATCGCGACGCCCATGCCCGTGTTGCCCGAGGTGTTCTCCACGATGGTGCCGCCGGGCTTGAGGATGCCCTTGGCCTCGGCTTGCTCCACAATGTAGTTGGCCATCCGGTCCTTGATCGAGCCGGCCGGGTTCATGTACTCGCACTTGGCCAGCACCGTCGCGGATCCGGGCTCGACGACCCGGTTGAGTTTGACCAGGGGGGTGCCCCCGATCGCCTGAAGAATGTTGTCGTACGGGCCCTGGTGCATGCTTCCTCCGTGATCGGGGCGGATCTCGCCCGGGTCCGGAGGATACGCACCGCCCCCGGGGCATGCCCGCCCGCCCGCTGCTACCGTTGTTCTATGGATGTTTCACTTAATGGAAAGCACGCCCTCGTCTGCGGCTCGACCCAGGGCATCGGCCTCGCCTCCGCCCAGCAGCTCGCCTCGCTGGGCGCCAGCGTCACCCTCTTTGCCCGCTCCGAGGACCGTTTGCGCGAGGCGCTGGCCTCGCTCCCCGCGGTACCCGGCGGCTCGCACGACTGGATCGCCGCGGACTTCTCCGATCCGTCCGCCGTGACCGACGAGATCACCGCCAAGCTCTCTGACGGCGCGGCGTACCACATCCTCGTCAACAACACAGGAGGCCCCCCGGGCGGGCCCATCGAGAACGCGACACCCAAGGCCTTCCTCGCCGCCTTCAACCAGCACCTGATCAACAACCAGCTGCTCACCCAGGCCCTGCTGCCCGGATTCCGCGAGGCGAAGTACGGCAGGGTCATCAACATCATCTCGACGAGCGTGAAGGCGCCCATCCCCGGGCTGGGCGTGTCCAACACCATCCGCGCCGCCGTCGCCAACTGGGCCAAGACCCTCGCGGGCGAGGTCGCCAAGGACAACATCACCGTCAACAACGTGCTGCCCGGGTTCACCGACACCGCGCGCCTGGAGTCGCTCTTCCGCACCAAGGCGGAGAAGACGGGCCAGAGCTTCGAGCAGGTCCGCGACGCGGCGCTCGCGGGCATCCCGGCCGGGCGCCTGGGCAGGCCCGAGGAGGTCGGCGCCGCGGTCGCGTTCCTGGCCACCCCCGCCGCGGCGTACATCAACGGTGTCAACATCCCCGTCGACGGCGGACGCACGCAGTCGCTCTAGTCCCTTGGTGGGGCCGGCTTCCTGCCGGCCCGCTCCAGCAAGCCATGCCCGACACCATCGCCAACCTCATCAACAACCGCTGCGAGCCCCCGCGCTCGGGCGCCTATATCGACACCATCGAGCCCGCGACCGGCAAGGCCTACGCGCAGATCCCCGACTCGAACGCCGACGACATCAACGCCGCGGTCGCCGCGGCGAAGGGCGCCTTCCCCGCGTGGGCCGCGACGCCCACACAGGAACGCTCCCGCCTGCTGCTCAGACTCGCGGATCTGATCGAGCGCGACCTCGAGCCGCTCGCCCGCGCCGAGTCCGTTGACTCGGGCAAGCCCATCGCCCTGGCGCGGAGCGTGGACATCCCGAGAGCAGCCGAAAACTTCAGGTTTTTCGCGACCGCGATCCTCCACAGCGAGTCCGCGTCCCACCAGTCCAGCCTCCCCGGCCCGGACGGCGCGATCAACGCCCTCAACGTCACGCTCCGCCAGCCGCGCGGCGTCGCGGGCCTGATCTCCCCCTGGAACCTGCCGCTGTACCTGCTGACGTGGAAGATCGCCCCGGCGCTGGCGACGGGCAACACCGCCGTCGCCAAGCCCAGCGAGGTCACGCCCATGACGGCGTACCTGCTGAGCAAGCTCGCGGTCGAGGCGGGCCTGCCCCCGGGCGCGCTCAACATCGTGCACGGCATGGGCGCCACCGCCGGCGCCGCGCTCGTGTCGCACCCGGACGTGCCGACGGTCTCGTTCACGGGCGGCACCGAGACCGGTCGGGCCATCGCCCACGCGGGCGCCGACACGTTCAAGCGCATCTCGCTCGAACTCGGGGGCAAGAATCCCAACCTCGTCTTCGCCGACGCGGACCTGGGCAGGGCGATCCCCGAGTCCGTCCGGGCCGCGTTCAGCAACCAGGGCCAGATCTGCCTCTGCGGCTCGCGCATCCTCGTCGAGCGCTCTGTCCACGATCAGTTCGTCGATGGGCTCGTCGCGGGCGCTAAGGCCCGTCGCATCGGCGATCCCCACGACGAATCCACCGAGCACGGGGCGTTGGTCTCCGAGAACCACCTCAACAAGGTCGATTCCTACGTCCAGCTCGCCCGCGAACTCGGCGGCGAGATCCGCTGCGGCGGGCGGCGCGCCCCGGCGCCCAACGACCGCTGCGCCAACGGCTACTTCTACGAACCCACCATCATCACGGGCCTCGATCCCGCCTGCCGCCCGCAGCAGGAAGAGATCTTTGGCCCCGTCGTCATCGTCACGCCCTTCGACAGCGAGGACGAGGCCCTGGCGATCGCCAACTCGACGCCCTTCGGGCTCGCTTCGATGGTCTGGACCAGCGACCTGACCCGCGCCCACCGCGTCAGCGCTGGGATCGACAGCGCCATCGTCTGGGTCAACTGCTGGATGCTCCGCGACCTCCGCACCCCATTCGGCGGCATGAAGCACTCGGGCCTGGGACGCGAGGGGGGCAAGGACGCGCTGAACTTCTTCACCGAGCCCAAGAACGTGTGCATCCGACTCTGAGCAACTCATGACCAATGACCGCATCGACAGCCAGTCCGCCCCCGAGCCCGTGGGCGCCTACCCGCACGCCCGGCGCGTGGGCAGCACGCTCTACCTCTCGGGCGTCGGCCCGCGCCAGCGCGGCTCCAAGGACATCCCGGGCGTCACGCTCGACGCGAGCGGGAACATGATCGACTACGACATCGAGGCCCAGTGCCGGGCCTGCTTCGACAACATCCGGAGCGTGCTCGACGACGCCGGGTCGAGCTTCGACAGGATTGTGGACGTGCTCGTCTTCCTGACGGACATGCGCCGCGACTTCCCGACTTACAACCGCGTCTACGCCGAGTACTTCGCGGGCGAGGGCAAGCCCAACCCGGCGCGGACCACCATCGAGATCTCTCGCCTGCCCCAGGGCGGAAACGCGCCCATCGCCATCGAGCTCAAGGTCATCGCAACGATCGGCTGAGTCCTAGCGCTTCTTCGAGCGGGCGGGCGCCTTCTTGCGGGTCGTCTTTCTCGCAGCGGCCTTCTTCTTGGGCTTGGCGGGCGCCTTGCGGGTGCTCGCCTTCTTGCTGGCCGTCCGCCCCGGGACGCTCGCACGCGCGACGGCCTTCGTCTTGGGCGCCGGCTCGCTTGGCAGCTCACGCAGCACCGCCCGGACCGGGCTGCCCTCGAACCCGACGAGCTTGAGCGGCAGCGCGATCAGCTCGTACCGTCCGACCGGGACCTTGCTCAGGTCCAGCCCCTCGATGATCGAGACGTCACGCTTGAGACACGCCTGATGCGACTCGAGGCCCTTGGACGTGGGCGGGTCCACGCTGGGCACATCCACGCCCAGCAGACGCACGCCCTCGTCGCCCAGGCGTTCGATCAGCTCGGGCGAAACTGCGGCGTAGTCCTCGTTGAACGTCGTGTGCTCCGGCCAGCTGTTGGTCTTGAGCAGAACGCGCGTCTCGGTGATGTCGCCGATGATGTCGCTGGCGCTGAGGCGCTGCCCGGGCCACCAGCGGGTTTCCATGACCTGGCAGGGGCCCAGGTACAGCCCCAGGTCCTGCTGGTCCATGGTCCGGGCGCCGCTGCCGTAGTGGCTCGGGGCGTCCGCGTGGGCGCCCGCGTGGACGGTCGTCTGGAGCGTCGAGAGCGTGAGGTGCGCCCCGTCGTTCATGTCCAGCAGGCGGTGACGGCGCAGCGGGCTGTCGCCCGGGAAGACCGCGATGTCGGGCGTCAGCGCGGGGGAGATGTCGTAGACCTTCAAATTCCTGGCGTTGCTCATCCGGGCAGCTCCCCATCGATCATCGTGCGCACGCGTTGCGTCAGCGCCTCGTCACTCAGGCTTGTCCCGCCGTCGAGGCGGAGATCCCGGGCCAGCCGCTCGGCCATCGCGACCACCTCGCCGCCCACGCGCCTCGCCTGAGCGTAGGGCATGTTCGAGAAGCTGACGAGGTTGTACAGGGGCGGAAACCGCTCCGTGTCCACCCGGTCCATCGCCTGCTCCACCCGCTTGCGGAACAGGAACCCCGGGTCCGCGACCCGGTCACGCATGGTGATGAAGTTGTCGATCGCCATGTCCGCGATCGCGTCGGCGTGGGGCTTGCGCTGGCGGGCGAAGCTCGCGAGCACGCCCTCGATCTCGCCCCCGTCCCGCAGCATCTCCCGCAGCACGCGGCAGTCCTCGAACGCCGCGTTCATCCCCTGCCCGTAGAAAGGCACGATCGCGTGGGCCGCGTCGCCCAGCACGCACACCCGCCCGTGGTTCCAGGGCGAGCAGCGGATCGTCACCAGCGGGCTCGTCGGGTTCTCGCGGAAGTCCCTGGCAAGCTCGGGGATCAGCGGAACGCTGTCGTCGTAGTGCGCCCGGAAGTGCTCGAGC
>JAJDDH010000062.1 GCA_029260415.1 Phycisphaerales bacterium
ATGATATCAAAAATATTGTCAATCAACTCTCCTTGATGGTCAAAAATTCCGAAATTCACGGGGCCAATCCGGACTTTCAAACAGATATGCTTGAAACCGTGGAGAGCGCCGTGACTCGGATGACCGGTTTGTTGCAACAACTCAGTGAAAAAGGACCCTCTCCTTCGCCACAATCTTCTCAAAATATCGATCTGAGCGCCTGCCTGGCAAATCTCAAAGATCAGTGGCGTCAGACATCCGCCCGTATCGATTTTGATATCGACCCCACGCTAGCTACGATCTCCGGTGACCAGGACCGCCTGTTATCCGCCATAAATCATCTTATACAAAATGCACTTGACGCCACGCGCGTAAGCGGGCGCACTGCGCGCGTATCACTGCGCTCCTGCATCACGCCTGAAAGCATTACCATAGATGTCGTGGATAATGGCGCTGGCATGGATACGGACTTTATTCAAAAAGAGCTTTTTCGGCCATTATCCTCGACAAAAGAATCTGGTTTTGGGATAGGCGTTTATCAAGTTCGTGAATATATTGAACATATGGGTGGAGCTTTATCAGTCAAAAGCAGCCTTGGGCAGGGTACGATGATGCGCATTCGTTTCCCGCCCAAGGAAAGGTCAAGGGCGCTGGACGCTGATTCCACGACTCAGGCATGGTCATGACAAAAAGTTCTCAAAAATTACTAATCGTCGATGACGATGCAGGCATACGAAAACAACTCAAATGGACTTTCGACCGGTTTGAGACATTTACCGCCGCAGATCGCAAAGAAGCGCTCACAGTCGCCAGGCGCGATGAACCGCAGGTTGTTTTGCTAGACTTGGCCATGCCCCCCGATCTTAAGGGCCCTAGTGAAGGCTTTGCCGCTCTTGATGAGCTGTTGGCTCTAAACCCAAAAATCCGCGTCATCATTGCCAGCGGGAATGATGAGAGGGAAAACGCACTGAAGGCCATCCAGCGCGGGGCCTATGATTTTTGCGCCAAACCAGTGGATATCGCATTGTTGAATATGATTGTAGATAGGGCGTTTTATCTTTACGACCTTGAGGCGGAGAACGAACGCTTATCCACCTTAAAAAATCATATACCGCTTGACGGCCTCATCACGGCCTGCCCGAAAATGCTCCAACTCTGCAAAGCGGTGGAACAAGTCGCCTCATCTGATATCAGCGTCATGTTTACAGGAGAAAGCGGCACTGGAAAGGAAGTGATGGCGCGGAGCCTGCACCGCCTGAGCCCAAGATCTTCTGAGAAATTCATTGCCATTAATTGCGCCGCAATTCCCGAAAATTTGTTGGAGAGCGAACTGTTTGGTCATGAAAAAGGGGCTTACACCGGCGCGGTAAACCGAACAATTGGCAAGTTTGAAACCGCAAACAAGGGCACTCTCTTTCTCGACGAAATTGCCGAAATGCCGCCTGCGCTTCAGGCCAAGCTTCTGCGCTTTCTCCAAGACAGATTCATTGAACGGGTCGGCGGGCGGGAGAGCATCAAATTAGACGTCAGAATCATTTCCGCCACCAACAAAAACCTGAAGGAGGAGATGGCTTCAGGGCATTTTCGCGAGGATTTATACTACCGCCTCAACGAAGTCGCTTTCGCTCTGCCTCCTTTGCGCGACAGGCAAGGCGATGCCGTTTTACTGGCGGCCTATTTCATTCAACTTGTCAGCAAGAACCTGAACGCGCACATAAAAGGCCTAACGGCGGATGCATCAGCGGCAATAAACGCCTATTCATGGCCCGGTAATATACGGGAGCTGGAAAACCGGATAAAACGCGCAATGGTGTTGTGCCAGGGAAAATATCTGAACACAGTCGATCTCGATTTGGAGCCATCAACAAAAACCGCACAGACACAGACCCTACGACAAGTCCGTGAAAAGGCGGAAAGAGAAATCATCGCCCAAGTCTTGGCTCAAACGCGGGATAATATATCTCAATCCGCCAAAATACTGGGCATCAGCCGTCCAACGCTTTACGAATTAATGAAGAATCTTGGCCTTAAAGCTTAATTTATAACCCTGGTGAATACTCCATATTGATAAAAGAGGGGTCCATAAATGTCACTATTCTCGCAATTTCTTAAACTGATTGACCTCCCATTGAGTCCACTGAGAGCGATAGGCGCGTGGCGCGGAAAATTAGTCCTCATATGCGCTTTAGCTGTGGCTTGCTCAGCCCTTGACTTTTCTCACAACGCGCACGCAGCCATTGGGTCTAAATCGCAAGACTTTTTTGAAGAGGCTCAATCTTCATTGCGTTCGGGCAATTCCGATGCAGCAATCATCCAGCTAAAAAACGCCATCAAAGCGGATCTCAATAATGTCGCCGCCAGATATCAACTGGCCCTCCTTTATCTTGAATCGGGCAACGCCGCATCCGCCGAGAAAGAATTGAAAGCGGCCCGCAAGAGAGGCCTAGCAGAGGAGCAAGTGATTCTCCCCTTAAGCCAAGCCTATCTCCTGCAAAACAAGGGCGCCGCCCTGATCAAAGAACCCATCCCAGAAGGCGTGATCGGGGACACCCTGGCAAACATCCTTATATTACGCGCTCAGGCCTATCTTCTAACCAATGAGCCTGAGCAAGCTGAACAAGAAATCAATTCTTCGTTCCTGGTCACCAAGAATATCCCAGACGCCTAACTTATACTCAGCACAGTTTATGAGAGGCGCGGAGACATACCGGCGGCGGAAAATTATGCCGACCAGGCTCTTCAATTGGCGCCTAACGCACCAAGCACTCTCTACCGCAAGGCGGAATTAAGACGCATGCGGGGGGATCAAGATGAGGCGCGGCGCTTATACAGCCAAGTCCTGGAGAGAAACCCGATGCATCTACGCGCCCGGTTAGGAAGGGCATTGGTCTCTATCGGACTGGAAGACACGGCGCAGGCGGAAGAAGACGTAGAAGCTGTATTTGAAATTGACCCAGAAAATTTCATGGCGAAATACGTACGGGCGCTTCTTTTGACCCGGCAACAAAAAACAGAACAAGCCTTGGACTTACTGCGCACGGCAAGGGGAATAGAAGCATACCCGCCAGCGCTTTACCTTTTTGGATCGCTCTATTTCAACACAGGAAACCCAGAAAGAGCCAGAGAGTATTTTGAGAGTTACCTTGCCATACAGCCAAATGACATAACCGGAAAACTATCGCTGGCCGCGATTGATTTACAAAGCAACAAGCCAGAGGCGGCTATAAAGGTTTTAGAGTCTCTTCAGAATCAATATGAAGATAATTTTCAAATTATTACGCTGCTCGCCAATGCCTATGTAGCCGCTGGCCGTTTCGAAGAAGCGGCGCCACTCTATGACAAGGCAACCCGTCTTGACCCGCAAAACGATCAACTCATGCTCTCTCTTGCGCGCAGCCAATTCAGCAGTGGCGCAGCAGAACAAGCATTGAGTGTCCTTCAATCCCTGATTGAACA
>JAJDDH010000063.1 GCA_029260415.1 Phycisphaerales bacterium
GCCGCGCGGGATGACGCCCGTGATGATGCCCTTGAACTCCTCGCCGATGTGCTCGGAGAGCAGCTGGAGCACGAGGAACTGGCGCAGCTCACGCTCCGCCCCTTCCGCGTTAGTTTCCGTGCCCGAGCAGTGCCGACCGACGGTGAGCAGGTCGCCCTCGCTGGGCAGGGTCTCGCGGAGGCGTTGCCCGAGGGCCTTCTTCTCGCCCTCGCTGCGGGGGCGTTTCTCGCCGTTGTTGGTGGCCTTGAGGTACGCCAGCAGCGCCCGGTGGACCGTCAGGTCCGGGTAGCGCCGGATCGGGCTGGTGAAGTGGGCGTACGCGCCCGACGCGAGCGCGAAGTGCCCGATGAGCGCGGGCGAGTATTCCGCCTTGGTCAGCGTGCGCAGCACGGCCATGTGCACGGGCCACGCCGCGGGGGTGTCCCGCGTCGCGTCCAGCAGCGCCTGCAGCTGCTCCCGGTCCGGGTTCTGGGGGATGGTGAAGCCCGCGACCTTGGCGGACTTGCGCATGTCATCGACGCTGCCGGGCACGGGCTCGGGGTGCACGCGCCGCAGCAGGGGCACGTCCAGCTCCTCGAACAGCCTCGCCAGCGACTCGTTGGCCTCGACCATGAACATCTCGATGAGCGTGTGCGTGAAGGCGTCGTCCTCCTCCGCCGCGTCGATCACCCGCCCGTCCTCGTCGAAGATCAGGTCCACGTCGGGCAGGTCGAGGCTGATCATCCCCGCCTTGCGCCGGCGCTCGCGGATCACGCGCGCCAGCGTGTCCATTTCCTTGACCGTCGCGATGAGCTCGGGCGTGTACTCGCCCTCGGTCTTGGCGTGCTTCTTCGCCTCTTCAAGGTCACCATCAATCAGCGCCTGCGCCTCGAGGTACGTCATCCGCTTGCGGCTCTTGATCAGCGAGCTGCAGAACCCCTGCGACTTCACGTTGCCCCTGCGGTCGAAGCTGATGATCGCGGTCTTGGCGAACCGCGGCACACCCTCCTGCAGCGAGCAGATCCCGTTGCTCAGCACCTCGGGCAGCATCGGGATCACGAGCCTGGGCAGGTAGCAGCTGTTGCCCCGCTCGTAGCCCTCCAGGTCCAGCGCCGTGCCCGGCTCGATGAACGAGCTCACGTCCGCGATGTGGATGCCCAGCTCCCACCCGCCGTCGGTGCGTTTGATGCTGATCGCGTCGTCGTAGTCCTTCGCGTCGGGCGGGTCGATCGTGCAGATGAACTCGCCCGTGAGGTCCTTGCGCATCTCCAGGGCGCTGGCGCCCTGCTCTTCCCACGCCTTGACCGCCTTGTCGAAGTCACGCGTCGCCTGGCGGGCCTGCTCGACGCATTCCTCGGGGAACGAGTCGGGCTCGGGCAGCGAGTACGCCGCGATGATCGCCTGCGTCTCCACGCTCGGGTCGCCCGCCTCGCCCAGGACCTTGGTGATCACGCCCTCGCCCAGCGCCCCGCCCTCGGGGTACTCGAGCAACTCGATGACGACCTTGTCGCCCGGCTTGACGTTCTTGCTCTCGGCGTCGCGCAGGATGACGGGCTGGGTCAGCTCCTTGCCGTCGGGCTGGAGCATCCACGTCCCGCCCTGCTTGTACACCTCGCCCGCGAAGCCCTCGCGCTTGCGCTTGATGATCTCGACGACCTCGCCGGCGAAGCTCTTGCCGAACCCGCAGCCGAACTTCTCACGCCGCTTGTCCCGGCTGTAGACGATGCGGACGGTGTCGCGCGAGAGCGCGCCCATCGTCGCGTGCTCGGGGATGAAGATGTCCCCGTCCACGGTCTTGGTCTCGGGGATCACGAACCCGAAGCCCTTGGCGGTGCCCCGGAACTCGCCCGTGATCTCCCCCTCGTCGGCCAGCCCGGGCAGCGAGATCCGGTCGCCCTTGCCGATGGCGATCGTCCCCCGCTCGGCCAGCTCGGTGATGGCGCGGGCAAAGTCCGCCGGGTCATCGACCCCCAGCTCTTCGCCCAACGCCTGGACGGGTTTCGGTTCGTAGCTCTCGTGGGCGAGGTGCCTCAGGAGGCGCTTCTCGTAGCGCAGCGGCATGGTGTCCCTTCCAGCACGCGCGCTCTTGCAGAGCGTCACGGGCCGCGGTTAGATTCAATCGTTTACATCGACGCGGCGTACGCCCGCATCGTCTCCGTGTACGGCGCCGGCGCGAAGCTCAGGTGCGCCGAGGCCTTGTCCAGCCCCGCGACCGAGTCCCGCCCGCCCATGATCGCCATCCCCTCGTCGAACGGCAGCGCGTCCCGCAGCCCGACCATCGCCGCGCCTCTGGCCTTGAGCGCCGCGATCTCGCTGGGCAGCCCGATCACCCGCAGCTTCTTCTTGCCCAGGGGCAGCGCGTCGCGCAGCTCGCTGAGCATCTCACGCATCGTGATCCGCTCCGGGCCCACCAGGTCGTAGACCTCGAACACCGCCGACTCCCGGTCCAACGCCTCGCTGAACGCGAACGCCACGTCCTCCACCCGCACGGGCGACACGACCGGGTCCTCGAACCGCGGCGGACGCGGGGGCGACCACTCCGGGTCGAGCCTCGTGAGCGTCGGGATAAACAGGTGCGGCAGCTCTCGCCCCTCGCACCACGACTTGGCCTGACGCATGAACTCGCCCTGGGGCCCATGGATCAGCCCGGGGCGGAAGACCGTCCACTTGAGCGAGCTGGCCCGCACCGCGCGCTCCGCGCTCCATTTGGTTCGCTCGTACTCGGTCGCGCCCTCGTCGCTGACCCCCAGCGCCGACATCTGCACGAACCGGGACACGCCCTCTGACTCGCACGCACGGACCAACGCCCGGGTTGTTTTCGTGTGGGCCCGTTCAAAGGTCTGGCGCCCGCTGGTCTCGCGGATGATCCCGATCAGGTTCACGCACGCGTCGCAGCCCGCGACGAACTTCTCCGCGACGCCCTCGCCCAGCGCGTCGCCCTCGACGATGCTCAGGCGACCGTTGCTCAGCGCGTCTTTGGGCAGCACCCGACGGGCCTTGTCGCGCGATCGGGCCAGGGCCCGCACGTGCCAGCCCCGCCCGAGCAGCTCGCTCACGAGCGATCGCCCGACGAACCCCGTCGCGCCCGCGACGCAGACCAGCCCGCGTTTGTCCTGTCCGTTGTGCTCAATCATGGGATTCGTGCTCCGAGAGCGTCAAGGGTAGGGGCGGGGCGGGTCGCCCGCCAGATTCCCGCCGCCCACCGGGCGGGCGCCGATATGCTCGGGTGTGCCCCTGATCGCCCAGGACGTGACCTTCGCCTACCACCGGGCCCACCCGGTCCTGCGCGGCGTCTCTCTTGAGATCCAGCCCGGGCGGGTCAGCGCCGTCGTCGGGCCCAACGGCTCGGGCAAGTCCACGCTCGTGCGCCTCCTGCTCGGGCGCCTGCACCCCCAGTCCGGGCGGATCACCCTGGACGCACGCCCCATCAACCGACTCAGCGCCCGAGCCCGCGCCCAGCGCCTGGCGTTTGTCCCCCAGCACGCGTCGCTCGCGTTCCGCTACAGCGTCGAGCAGGTCGTCCGCTTCGGGCTCATCGCCCAGGGACGCGGCGCCAGCGAGAGCGTCGTCCAGCGGGCCCTGGAGCGGGCGGACATCGCCGAGCGGGCGCGCGAGCCCTTCGCCCAGCTCAGCGCGGGCCAGCAGCAGCGCGTCACGCTCGCCCGGGCCATCGCCCAGCTCATGACCGCCCCCGAGGGCGCCCCCCGGGTGCTGCTGGCCGACGAGCCCACCGCCTCGATGGACCCGCGCCACGCCCTGGCCTGCATGGACCTGCTGCGCGACCTGGCGTCCGACGGCGTGGGCGTCGCCCTGGTCATCCACGACCTCTCCCTGGCCCTCCGCGTCGCGGACCACGCCCTGCTGCTCGATGATCACGGGCGCCCCGCCGCGAGCGGCCCGGCGGACGAGGTGCTGACCCCGGGCACGCTCAAGCCCGTCTTCGGCGTCCGCTTCGCCCGTGTCCACGCCCGGGAGGCCGATGAGCACGCCCCCGATTCGCAGCGCCCGCCCGCCCTCATCCCGATCACTACCATTGCTGCGGGCGAACTCTCCCAACCGCAAGAAGGCTGAACGCATGAACTGGCTGCTCAACAACGCGCAGATCCTGATCTTCTTGGTGATCATCGGGTCCAGCGTCTTCGGGTGGGTCTTCAAGCAGCTCAAGGAGCAGGCCGAGCTCAAGCGGATCGAGAACGAACGCCAACGCCGCAAGCTCGAGGAGCTCCGCACCGGGCGCGTGGACGAGCCCGATCGCCCGATCCCGGCCCAGACCCGCGTGCCCACGCCCCGGACCTCGTCCCAGACCACGCCCCAGCCAACCCAAGCCTCCCGGACGAGCTCCGCAGGCCAGACCCGTCTCGAAGAGATCGCGGCCAGGCGTCAGGCCCAGCTCGCCGAGCTCCGCAGGCGTCGCGCCGAGCAGCTCGCCAAGGCCAGATCGGGCGGGTCGCAACCCCAGAGCCCGCCGACCAGCCAGCCCGGGCGCCAGCCGCCCCGCCAGCCAGCTGGCCCAGCGCAACGCCCCGCCCCACGCCCCGTCCCAGTCCAGCAGGCGCCGCAGAAGCCCCGGGCCACGATCAACCGGGCCCCGCTGTCGCAGGGCAACCCCCCGCAGGCGCCCATGCCCAGCCGTCGGCGCCGGTCCAAGGACAAACCCCCGCGCGAGACCGTCGAGCAGCATCACCTCGACGTCGCGATCGACGATCGACATCTCGAGTCGAGACTCGGGACCAGCGCGGGCGCCAAGCCCGCCGTGAGTTCGCACGCGGGCGACCTCCGCGACATGCTGCAGGGCCCCCGCATCCGCGACGCGATCTTGCTCAGCGAGATCCTCGCCCCGCCCGTCTCGATGCGCGAGGATCACCTCGCCTGAGTCTCGCCGCCCGCGTGGTCGATCGCCCCGTCAAGCACGATTCCCTCGCGCACACGCAGCTCGCGGGCGCGCTGCACCGCGATCCCCATGAGGCTCGAGACCCGGCTCGACGACTCGAGCAGCGTCCCGTCACCGGGCGCCAGCCACGCCTCGGTCTTGGTCACGGACCGGATCGCGCCCATGTCCAGCGCCATCTCCGTGCGCACCACGACCGCGTCGACGGGGCCCGTCGCGCTGTGCAGGGTCTGCGAGCCCGCGTGCTCAATGCGCCGCGTGGCCGAGCCGCGCTTGATCACACGCTCGGGGTCATACAGGTCAACGACGCGCAGGTCGCACGTCTGCTCCCACACCCCGCCCGGTTCCAGCGTCGCGGGGACCATGACCAGCTCGGGCACGAACAGGTACAGCGCGTCGGCGGAGCTGGTCGCGCTGGGCGTGCGGGCGACGATGCTCCGCAGCGCGACGCTCCCGTCGTTCAATCGGCGCAGCGTCGTGCCCTTGGACCGCTCGGTCTGCCCGTCGTGCGCCTCCGAGCCGTCGAGCGATTCAAGCTCGGGCATCTGCGTCCAGACCCCGTCCGAGTCGGGGACGCTCTGGCGGGTGACCTCGACGCGCAAATGGCGCCGGGTCTCGGGGTCGAGCTCGATCATGCGCGTGTCGTGTTCCGGGTACAGGTCGACGCCCCGCAGCGTCGCCCCGCCCGCCCGCAGTTCGCCCGCCGCGCCGGGATCCAGCGCCGCCCGGCGCGGCCCGCACCCCGGCAGCAGGGCCTGGATGAAGAGCGTGGACACAAGCAACGCGAGTGGGCGGTTCATGGGGCTCCGATCCGTCATGGGCACGAGGGGGCCTCAGCGTACATATACTCACGGTCCATGCTGAACCGAGCACAGATCGGGTCCATCGCGACGCTGAGCCTCCTGGGGCTGCTGCTCCTGCCCGCGTGCGGCGCCTTCGACAACGTCAAACCGGGTGCAGGCTCGCTCCTCGAGGTTTTCGCGCCGCAGGAATCCCCGGGCGACGCCGCGGACATGGCGCTGGACCAGTACGACCCGGACAGCCGGTTCACGGGCACCGCCCTGCTCGCCAACGCCCACTTCGGGGGCGAGGATGTCTACATCGAGCTCTACGAGGACGCGGCGCGCGACGAGGACGCGGGCGTCCGCTGGGCCGGTGTCCGCGCGCTGGGCCTGCACGGCTCGCCCGAGCACGTCGATCTGATCATCGAACGACTCGTTGACGAGCCCGACCGCCTCGTCCGCGCCGAGGCCGCCCGGGCGCTGCAGCGCATCCACAACCCCGTCGCGACCGACCCGCTGCTTCGGGCGATGAACGAGGAGTTCGAGCCCGAGCCCGACGTCCGCGCCGGCGCGGCGCACGCGCTGGGCCAGTACGCCCAGGCCCGCGTCGTGCAGGCGCTCATCGCCTCGCTCAACGACCCCGCGCTCGTGGTCAACCACTCGACCATCCAGTCGCTGCGCACGCTGACGGGTCAGAACTTCGGCATCGAGACCCGCGCCTGGCTCGACTGGTACGACGCGACCGACGATCTCTTCGCGGCGCGCACGCCCTACACCTACCCCGCCTTTGAGCGCGACAAGCGCCTGCTCGAGTACCTGCCCTTCATGCCGCCCCCGCCCAACGAGACCGCCTCGACCCCCGTGGGCATGCCCCCGCCCGTGGGCGGCTGACCAACCGGCGCATCTCTCCCAGCCCCGTCCGAGAATCCCCCGCGCGCCCGCTTTGCGCTGACCCAGCCCCCCGCCCGCCCGATGATCCCTCCGGCGCCCCACGCGCCCGGAGGAACGCCCGTGCGCGCAGTGCGATACGACGGACAGCACGTCCTGCTCGACCCCAGAGCCCCGAACCCCGAGCCCCGCCCGGGCGAGGCGCTCGTCCGACCCCTGCGCGTCGCCCTCGGGCCCATCGACCGCCTGGTCTGCCAGGGCCAGACGGGCTTCCGCGGCGTCATCGGGCGCGAGATGGTGGGCGTCGTCGAACGCGTCGAGGGACACCCCGGGCACGAGCTCATCGGCGCCCGCGTCGTCTGCGACCCCATCGACGCCCCGCTCGATTCCGACCTGGCCAAGCGCGGCGTCAGCTGGCACGCCCCCGACCGACGCGAGCTGGGCGTCTGCGGTCGCGACGGCTGCCTGGCCGAGCAGGTCCGCGTCCCGCTCATCAGCATCAGGAAGGTCCCCGACTCGATCGACAACGACCACGCGGTGCTGTGCGTCACGCTCAGCGAGGCGCTCCGCCTGGCGGGGCTCGTCGCCGTGGAGACCAAGCCCTACGTGACCGTTGTCGGCGACGACGCCGTGGCGCTGCTGTGCGCGCAGGTGCTGTTCGCCCGCAACGCCGCGGTGCGCGTGCTCGGGCAGGCGCCCGAGCGGTACGCCCGCTGCGAGAAGTGGGAGATCAAGCACCGCCATGTCTCGGACGCGGGGCGACTGGCGGACCAGGACGTCGTGCTCGTGGTCGATCCGACCGACGACGCGCTGCGGGTCGCCGCGGGGCTGGTCCGCCCGGGCGGACGCGTGGTCATCGGGGGCGGCGTCACCGGCGCGACCGGCGCTCGCTCAGAGCCCGCCTCGACCCTGCCCGTGGACGCGATCATCGAGCGCGAGGCCCGCGTCATCGGCGCCCGCGGGGGCAAGGTCATCGAGGCCCTGGGCGCGCTGACCAACGCGTCCGCCCCGCTCGATCTGGCCAGCCTCATCACCCGGCGCACAAAGTTCGACGACGCCATCAGCGCGATCCGCGCCTCGGACAGCATCGACCAGCTCAAGGTCGTCATCGACCTTTAGCGGGCGCCGCGGTATGCTCGGGCATGCCCCAGCCCCGCCCCGCGGCATCCAACGGTCTCGGCGTCGCCGGCTTTGTCGTCTCCCTCGTCGGGCTGGTGACCTGCCTCTGGATCATCTGCCCCATCGGCCTGATCCTCTCGTTCATCGCGATGTTCAGGCGCCCCCGGGGCATGGCGATCGCGGGGTTCATCATCGGGCTGCTCGGCTCGCTGTGGATCATCCTGATCGTCGCCTTCCTCGCGTTCATGGGCATTGGATTCGCCGCGATGGGCTCGCTGGGGATGGGGCTGATCGAGGTCACCTCGGACACGATGAAGATCAACAAGGGCATCGAGGCCCACTACCGCGCCAGCTCGGCGCTGCCCTCGACGCTGACGCTGCTCGCCCTCGACACCGACACGCTCACCGACCCCTGGGGCGAGCCCTACCGCTACGAGATCGACCCGGACGGGCGGCGCTACACCATCAGCACCGCGGGCCCGGACGGCGTCTGGGACACCGACGACGACGTCTCGCTCGATCAGGACGTGCTCGCGCCCTGAGCGCTACCAGAGCACGCGCGTGCGGATCGTCTCGGGGACCTCACGCAGGCCCTGGGCCAGCGCTTCCCCGTCGGTCGGGTCCACGTCCAGCACGACGTAGCCAAGCTCGCCGTCCGTGCGGAGGTACTCGCCCGAGATGTTCGCCCCGCACGAGGCGATGACCTCGTGCATCCGGCTGAGCACCCCCGGGTCGTTCCTGTGGATGTGCAGGATGCGGTGCGGGCGGGCGCCGACGCCCCCGCCGCGCACGCCCTGGTCGGGCTGGTCCACCTGCGGCACGTTGACCGCCCCGATCGTGGACCCGTCGTTGATGAACCGCGC
>JAJDDH010000064.1 GCA_029260415.1 Phycisphaerales bacterium
GCCAAGACGATCGTCTGGACCGGGCCCATGGGCGTGTTCGAGTGGTCGCCCTTCCGCGTGGGCACCAAGATGGTCGGGACCGCCATCGCCGACGCGACCGCCTCGGGCGCCACGACCATCGTCGGCGGGGGCGACTCCGCGGCCGCCGTGGACGAGTTCAGGCTCGGCGACCGCATGTCGCACGTCTCGACCGGCGGCGGCGCCAGCCTCCAGATGCTCGAGGGGCGCCCCTTCAAGGCGCTCGAGCTCATCGAAGACGCCTAAGCCGCACGATCATCGCCCTGCTCGTCCGACCCGGATTCCGACCGGACCCGCGCCGCGTTGCGGAAGTTGATGTCCCGCTGTGGGAACGGGATCTCGATGCCCGCCCCGTCCAGCGCGTCCTTGATCGCGAGGATCGTGCTCGTGCGCACGCTCAGGTACTCCCGGCTCTCGCAGAAGACGCGGACCTCATAGTTGATCGACGAGTCGCCGAAATCCGTCAGGATCACGCTGGGCTCCTCCTCGTCGGCCCGGCTCTCAACGCCTTGCGCCGCATCGCTCAGCACCCGCATCGCCTCGTGCAGATCCGTGTCATACGCAACCCCCACGGGCACGTCGATGCGGCGCAGCTCCGTGTCGGTGAAGTTCTCGATCTTGTTGGAGAGCACCTCGGAGTTGGGGAGGATGACGGTCTTGCGTTCGAAGGTGCGGACGTGGGTGTAGAAAATCCCGATCTCGATCACCTCACCGAACTCGTCGTCGAGCTCGACCCAGTCCCCCAGCTTGATCGGGCGCAGCAGCAGGAGCATCACCCCCGCGGCGATGTTCGACAGCGACCCCTGCATCGCTAGCCCGATCGCCAGGCCCGCCGCCCCGATCACCGCGGCCAGGCTCGTCGTCCGCACGCCCAGGATCTCGAACGCAATCGGGATCGCGATGATCCACACCGCGTACTTGGCGATCTTGCCCAGGAAGCTCGCGACAGTCTCTTCCAGCCCGACCCGGTCCAGCCCCGCCCGCGTCAGCCTCGAGACCCACCGGCTCACAAGCATCACAACGACCACCAGCACGACCAACGCAACGATCGCCTGCCCGATCTGCAGCAGCATGGGCCCGAAAGTCTCGATCGCGTTGGAGAGCGTGGGGTTCTCGATGAACGCGCTTAGGCGGTCCCCGAACGAGTCGAACGTCGCGGCAACGGTCGAGGTGATCTCATCAGCGGGGTCTGCAGCGCCCGCTACACCGGGGGCCGGGGCTCCAGTGGAGATCGCCTCTGCCCCGGACGGCGCGCCGCCCCCGCCTTCACTCTGAGTCTGCATCCACATGCAAGGAAGCTAGGCGCCTCCCCGCGTGAATTGCGTATGAGCGTGCTTTCATGCACGCCAGCTCGCCGCGTCATCCCAGATCGTTCTCTAACACGATGCGGTAGCGGGCTTTGCCGTCGCGAAGGTGCTGCATCGCGTCGTTGACCTGCGACATCTTGTAGTGCTCGGTCACGGGCAGGATGTCGTGCCTGGCGCAGAACTCGAGCATGTCGGTGGTCGTCCCCGGGCTGCCCACGGGCGAGCCCGAGATCGACTTCTGCCCGAAGATCATCGGCTTCGAGTTGAACGGGATCGGATCCATCGCGACGCCCACCACGTGCAGGCGCCCCCTGGACGAGAGCGCGTTGCAGTACGCGTCCCAGTTCAGCGGCACGTTCACGGTAGACATGATGAAGTCGTGACGCCCGGCCTCGTCCGCCAGCGCCTTGTCAGAGCGTGAGTCCACGCACCGGTGGGCGCCCATGCGCTTGGCCTCGGCCATCTTGGACTCGCTGGAGGTGAACGCCGTGACCTCGCACCCCCACTTGCTCAGGAACTGCAGCGCCAGGTGACCGAGCCCGCCGATGCCGATCACGCCCACGCGGTCGGTAGGCTTGACGCCGAACTGGGTGATGGGGTTGAAGACGGTCAGCCCGCCGCAAAACATCGGGCCGACCCGGGACTGGTCCAGGGCGTCCGGGATGGGGATCACCCATTGCTGGCTGGCGCGGACCCGGTCGGCGAACCCGCCGTGCCGCCCGACCATTGTGATCTCGGCGTTCGCGCACAGGTTGTGATCGCCCCCCACGCACTGGCGGCAGGTCATGCAGCAGCCCGTGAAGACGCCCAGGCCGACCCGCTGGCCGATCTCCAGGTGGATGACCATCTCGCCCTTCGCGGTGACGGTCCCGACGATCTCGTGCCCGGGCACGAGCGGGAACTGCGCCATGCCCCAGTCGTTGTTGAGCATGGAGAGGTCGGAGTGGCAGATGCCGCAGTGCGTGACGGCGATGTCCACGTCCGTTGGAGCGAGGCGCTCGGGCAGGTCGTACTCGAATGGTTTGAGCTCGGCGCCGGCGTCGCCGGCGGCCATGGCGTGAACGGTGGCCATCGGTCCTCTCCTCCGCCGCAACGGGCGGGCGTGCTACCTGCGGTCGAACAGCTTCTCCAACTCCTCGATCGTAAGGCGGACCGTCGTCGCCCGTCCATGCGGGCAGGAACCCGAGCGCTCGACCCGCTCGCGCAGCGCCATGAGTTCGTTGAGCTCATCGTCCGACAGCGCATCGCCCGCCTTGACCGCGGCCTTGCACGCCATCATGTCCAGCACCTCGTGAAGGGCCGCCTCCGAGTCCGCCACGCCCGGCCCGCCCTTGGCAAGACCGGGCAGCCCCTCGCGCTCCACGCGTTCGAGCAGGTCGCCCATGAACGCGACCGGGTCCACCTTCCGGGAGAACAGCAGGCTCGGGAAGCTGTGGACCGCGACGCTCGCGGGCCCGAGCGGGTCCGCGTCGATGCCCAGGCGATCGAGCAGGGGCTTCAGGGCCTCCAGCATCTCCACCGCCGCGGGCGCCGCGGGAACGACCGCGGGCGTGAGCAGGCGCTGCGTCTCGAGCTGGATCGGCTCGCCCTCGGGCGTGGTGACCCGGGCCAGGAGCTTCTCGAACATCACCCGCTCGTGCAGCGCGTGCTGGTCGATGAGCACGATGCCCGACTCGTCTTCCGTCACCAGGTACGACCGGTGGATCTGCAGGACCTTGGAGGCCTTGCGGATGGCGACGGGCTCGGGCGACGGGCTTGGCGGGGCGAACACGGGTGATCCCGCACGCTGGGTCGGCGACCGGCTCTCGCGTACCGCCTGCCCCGGATCGTCCTGCGTCTGCTCCATCGCCCCGCGGATCGCGTCGTAGCTCAGCTGGCCGCCCGTGCTCGCGGGCACGTCGCGGGTGAAGACCTCGGCGAAGCGTTTGGGCTCGATGGTGGGCGCCCCGCCCCCACCGCCGCCAACCCGCTCGTGCGGAGCCAGGATCGCGGTGTCGCTGGTCCCGCCCAGTTGCGGGCTCCGCTCCGCGGCCGAGGGCGTCAGGTCGTGGGACCGCAGCGCGTCGCGCACCGCGTGGAGCACCGCCTGGTGCACCATGGACTGGTCGCGGAAGCGGACCTCCAGCTTGGCGGGGTGGACGTTGACGTCCACGCCCTCGGGCGACATCTCGATCATCAGGACCGCCGTGGGATGGCGCCCGGGCTCGATCAGGCCCCGGTACGACTCGCGCAGCGCGTGCTGGATGGTCTTGTCCTTGATGGCGCGCCCGGACAGAAACACGTGCTGGGCGCGGGCGGTGGCGCGGGCGATGGTGGGCAAGCCAACCAGGCCCCACAGCGCGATCCCGCGCGCGTCGTCGTACTGGTCGATGCTCACCTCGATGAGCTGCGTGTCCAGCTCCCGCCCGAGGATCTCCAGCACCCGCGTCCGCGGC
Organism: Phycisphaerales bacterium; assembly: GCA_029260415.1. Taxonomy (GTDB): domain Bacteria; phylum Planctomycetota; class Phycisphaerae; order Phycisphaerales; family UBA1924; genus JAJRXR01. The sequence continues at coordinate 3,761 of JAJDDH010000064.1, forward strand.
GACTGGTCGGGCGCCAGGTCCAGCACCTTCCGCCCGTCGCTGGTCACGATGAACGCGATCCGCGGGTGCGCCATCGCCAGGTTGCGGATCCACTCCATACAGCGCGACTGCTCGGTCTGCGGCGTCCTGAGGAACTTTCTTCGCGCGGGCGTGTTAAAGAACAGGTTTCGCGCTTCGATCGTCGTCCCGGGTGGGCGCGACGCGGGGCGCGCCTCGCCCTGCTCGTCGCCCGAGGCCTCGATCACAAACGCCTCGTCCGCGTCGTGCGGGCGCGAGAGGATCGACATCCGCGCGATCGACGCGATTGACGCCAGCGCCTCGCCCCGGAAGCCCTTGGTCGAGATCCGGTCCAGGTCGTTCGCCTCACGGATCTTGCTCGTCGCGTGGGGCGCCAGGGCCAGGGGCAGCTCGTCGGGCGGGATGCCGCACCCGTCGTCGGCGATCCGGATCAGCTCGATCCCGCCCCGCTCCAGATCGATCGTGATCCGCGTCGAGCCCGCGTCGATCGAGTTCTCCACGAGTTCCTTGACCACCGACGCGGGTCGTTCGATCACCTCGCCCGCCGCGATCTGGTTGACCAGCAGCGTCGCGAGCTTCTGGATGGAGCGGCGCCCCGTGCGGGTCTCGTCCGTAAGCGGTGTGCCGGCGTCCGTGGGCATCGGGGCAGTTTAGGACCGCTGCGCCGCCCGACCCGAACCGACAGGCGCAGGGGTGGGTATCCTGCCCGTATGAGCGAAGACAGCATTTTCAGCAAGATCATCCGCGGCGAAATCCCGGCCCAGAAGCTCTACGAGGACGAGGGCGTCATCGCCATCCTCGATATCAACCCGCTGAGCGAGGGGCACACGCTCGTGATCCCCAAGGAGCCCGCAGCCACGATGGACGAGCTCAGCGATGAGTCCGCCGCGGCCCTCGGGCGGGCGCTGCCCCGGATCTGCCGGGCGATCATGATGGCGACGGGCGCCAACGCAACCAACGTCCTCCAGAACAACGGCAAGAGCGCGGGCCAGGAGGTGGATCACGTTCACGTCCACGTCATCCCCCGCTACCCGGACCGGTCCTCGGGCTCGGGCCTGAGCAAGACCTGGACGCCCGGGAAGCTCGACCAGGACGCGGGCGCTGACCTGGGGCGCAAGATCGCCCGCCTGCTCTGATCGTTACCAGCGCAGCTCGGTGTCCGCGGCGCGCCCGCTGAGCGCGCGATAGAGGCGGTCGGCGGTCTCCCGCTCGAGGTACTTGATCCGGATCCGCCGGCCCGCGGCGCCCGCGCCCGCGGTGTCCACGTCCAGCGTCGCCATGCCCTTGCTGCGATCGAAGGGCGACTCCTCGACCGACACCGTCTGCACCTTGTCGAAGAACGTCACCGTGGTGCTCCGCGTCAGCACCCCACGCCGGTGGGCGATGCCCCCGTCGAAGACCGCCCAGGCGGTCCGCTTGATGTCCAGCCAGCCGTGCAGGGTGAGCAGGGCGAGCAGCGTCGGGATCGCGATGAAACCCGCCGTGCGGGAGAAGAGCAGGATCAGCAGCCCGATCGACAGCGCGTAGACGATCTCGAGCTTGACCGCCCGGCGCATCGCCCCGGGCGCCAGCGGCCTCCAGTCCAGCTCTTCGAAGCGCACGCGGGGGACCAGCTCGTCAAGGATCTCGGGGACGCGGCGCGTGGGCAGGATCGGTACGAACCAGCGCTGCCCGATGATCTTCTTCTGCTCCGCCTCCGCGCTGCCGCTGGCGGTCTCGATGCGCACGCTCACCCGGTCGAAGTACCGGTGGATGGGGGTCTGGACGACGCTCACCAGCTGGATGCGCCGGCGCGGGACGGTCGCCGTGAGGCGGGTCAGCAGCCCGCACGTCAGGCGCAGGTTCCCGCTGACCTCGACCAGGCGGAAGGCGTGCAGGCGGACGACGGTCCAGACGATTGAGACCACGATCAGCAGCAGCGGCACGCAGATGATCACCAGCCCCGCGATGATCGCCATCTGCCACGTGGGCGTGACGTCCGACACCGACACGATCCGCCCGCGGATATCGAGCCGCTCGAAGATCCCGAACTCCCACATCAGGCCCACCAGAACCGCCGCCACCGCGGCGCCGCGCATCGACACCAGCCCCAGCTTGACCAGCTCCGCCAGGTCCAGCGTCAGGATCTCCCGCTCGCTCGGCGCGTCCTCTGCGTCCTGGGTGTCCATCCCCGATTCGATTGCGACGCGTCCCTGCGCACGGCGCAGGCTCGTCCGCAGGGATTCAACATCATCCTTCGCCAGCACCCGGAGCACGGCCTCGGGCTCCTTGCCGCCCGCCGTCTCGATCCGCACCTCCGCCACCCCCAGCGCCCGGTGCAGCGGCCCCTGCTTCAGGTCCACCGAGTGGATCCGGTCCACCTCGATGTGTCTGGCCCGCTTGAAGATCAGCCCCGACGTGACCAGCAGCTCGCTGCCCCGCAGGCGATAGCGGAACGTCAGGTATTGGAACACCTCGTAGATCGCGCTGGGCACGATGAATAACAGCAACCACGCCTGCCATCGCTGCCAGCCCGACCCGCTCGATGCGAACAGCACCGCGAGCGCGGGGATGACCATCGCCCGCGCGTGCGGCACGATCCGGAAGACCACGCTGCTGATGTGCAGCCGCCCCGGAGCGTCCTCGGTCGGCGCGTCCGGGGGCAGATCAGCCGAGATGGGCTCGGTCGGGGGCGGCTCGCTCGGGGGTTCAGACGCCATCGTCGCTGCCCGTCTGGCGCAGGTCCTCGCGGACCCGCATCGCCATCTCGTACGACAGGCCCTGGAGCAGCACCGAGGGCGTCCGCGTCGCCGCAGTGTGCACCGTCAGCGTGCCCAGCCCGTACTTGCGCAGCAACGGCCCCTGCCCCACGTCCGTGTGCTGCACGCGTGAGCGGGGCACGGTGATCACCTTGCGCCACATCACCCCGCGCCGGATCTCCAGCCCGTCGTCGTTCACACGGTACGTCGTCGCGTTGTGGCTGATCCGCGTCCACACGACCGACAGCCAGAGCAGCCCGAGCACGACCACCACCACGCCCGCCCAGACCGGCGCCCGCGCAATCCAGCCCCACCAATCGAAGATCAGATCCAGCGCCAGCACCACCCCCAGCACAAGCGTCACGATGCCCGTGAAGATCAGCGAGCCGATCCGGTCCACACGCAGCGCCCGCGGATCCAGCGGGCGGAACCCCTCGGGCAGCGGGCTGGGCTCGGGCTCGGGCGCCGTGTCGATCTCGAGCGGCTGCTCGTCCGCATCCTGACCCTCGTCCGGGGTCGTGATCGGCAACTCGTCGGGCGTCTCGCTCATCCGCCGGTTCCTTCCGATGACCTCAGCTCGCGGTCGCAGCCATCGCCGTGCACGAGCGAGGTGGTCCGCGCGTCGAGTGTACGGCGGGCGCCCGACGCGCTCTCGATCACGATCTGGCTCGTCGGCTCGACCGCCCGCACCAGCCCCGTCCACCGCTCGCCCCCGCTGACAAACGTCTGCACCGTCCCCACCAGCGCGTCGCACGCCCCCCACGCCCGGCACAACGCCTCCTTGGGCATTGCCAGCGCCGATTCCAGCTCGCCGATCAGCATGCACGCCACCTCCAGGCGGGTCGCGTCCGAGCCCAAGGCTTCGAGCGACACCGCGCTCCCGCAGAGTGCCTCGGGCCAGTCCCCGTCGCCCTGCGACACGTTGACCCCGATGCCCACGATCAGCAGGTCGTCCGCCCGCTCGATGAGCACGCCCGCGAGCTTCCGCCCGCTGCCCGGGTCGACCACGTCGTTGGGCCAGCGCAGGCCCAGGCGATCGACACCGCACGCCCGGGCGCCGGCGCGAGCCGCGGCAACGCCGGTGGCCAGCGAGACCAGCGCCGGGTTGTACCGCGTCGCGTCGAGCGCGACGCTCATCGCAAGGCTCTTTCCTGGCGCATCATGCCAGACCCGCCCGAGGCGCCCTCGCCCGCCCGTCTGGACGCCGCAGGTGAGCAGCAGGCCGGGGCGCCCGGCGCTCATGGGCCTGGCCGCGTCCTGGGTGGAGCGCGTCTCCGCGAGCACAACGACCCGATCAACAACTCGCGGCCCG
>JAJDDH010000065.1 GCA_029260415.1 Phycisphaerales bacterium
TGACGCCGCCGTAGATCTCGGAGGCCTGGTAGACGAACCCGCGGCGCTTGCACAGCGCCATGATGTCGTCCATGGATTTGGTGGTCGCTGATTCGGACATCGATCGCTCCTTTCCTCCCGGAGGCGTGCGGGAGGGGGCGATCATAGGAATGCGCGTCAGATCGGCAGGCCGGGAAATCGGCAGATCGGAGGCCCCGGTCTCAACCCCCGATCAGGCGGCGCACCACCTCGCCCAGCCCCACCCCCGAGACCTCGTCCTCCAGGTCCCGCTCCATCTCCGCAAACTCCCCGATCTCCGGCGCCGAGCCCAGCTCGACGGGCGCCTCGCCCCCGGGCCCGATCCCCAGCGACCCGTCGCCCGAGACGCTGATCACCCAGCGCCCCTCGCCGAGCGAGCGGTAGACGGTCTTGCCGAACCTCGCCCCGTCGCGGTCCCAGTCGATCTCGCTCAGGGCGGGGTCGATGAGCGTGCCCGCGTTGGGCGCCGTCCTCGCGTCGAACACGCGGCGCATCCAGACGCGCCCGTCGAGCACGACATAGTCCACGTAGATCTCTCCCCTGGGGTCGTAGGGCGTGTCGATCACCCGCTCCACGCCCGCCGCGGAGCGCACCCGCACCGAGAGCCTGCCCCCCTCGACGACCAGCTCCGTGATCGCCGTCCGCTTCACGGCCTCGTTGTACTGCGCCCGCAGCGCCCGGAACTCGCCCGAGACCTCCCGCAGGCGGTCCCGGTACACGTCCTCGACGATGTCGCCGCGGATGAGCTGGTACCCGAACAGCATCGCCACACCCGACGCGACGAGCACCGCGGACGCGGACACGATCTTGGACAGGGCCAGGGTCTTCATGGGGAGCCTCCGGGGCAATCATCGGGCCGGCGGGATGCCGGGCTCAATGAAAGGCGCCTCGGGACGCGTCGCGCCACTAGCCCTCGAACCGCCTCACACACACCGTGTTGTTCTGCCCCCCGAACCCGAACGAGTTCGACAGGCACACATCCACGCCCCCGCTCGCGTTCAGGTCCCGCGCCACCCCCGCAACATGGTCCAGGTCGCACCGCGGGTCCGGGTTCTTGAGGTTCAGCGTCGGCGGCACGATCCCCGTCTGGATCGCCTTGACACACGTGATCAGCTCCACCGCCCCCGCGGCCTGGATCAGGTGCCCCAGCATGCTCTTGACCGAACCGAACAGCAGCTTGTCGGCCATCTCCCCGAACGCGGCCCGCACCGCCGCGGTCTCGATTTTGTCGTTCTCCTGCGTCCCCGTGCCGTGGGCATTCACGTACTGCACGGGCGCGCGCCCGCTGCGATCCGGTTTGGTCGGGTCGATGCCCGCCTGCTGGCAGGCCTGGCGCATGGCGCTGGCCGCGCCCTTGCCCTCGGGCTGGATGTCCGTGATCCGGAACGCGTCGGCCGAGGCGCCGTAGCCCGCGATCTCCGCCAGGGGCGTCGCCCCGCGCGCCAGCGCGTGCTCCAGCTCCTCGATCACCACGATGCCCGCGCCCTCACCCATCACGAACCCGTCGCGCGTGGAGTCGAACGGGCGCGACGCGGTCGCGGGGTCGTCGCGCCGCGTGCTCATCGCGGTCAACCGAATAAACCCGGTCATGCCCAGCGGGTGGATCATGGAGTGCGCACCGCCCGCGAGCATCACGTCCGCGTCGCCGCGCCGGATCTGCTCGCTCGCTTCGCCCACCGCCTGCGTGCTCGCGGCGCACGCCGTCATGCAGTTGAACGCGGGCCCGCGGCAGCCGAACGCCCGGGCCAGGCGCCCGACCGTCATGTTGGGCTCCTGCTCCAGCTCACGGACCTTGCTCAGCCGCTCGTACGCGACCTTCGCCCACGCCCTGCCGTCCACCTCGCGCGTGTCCGCGTTCCAGCCCGCGATGTTGGCCGCGGAGAAGTTCTCAAAGTCCGGAGGCCCCTCGCCCGCGCCCAGATAGATCCCGATCCGGCGCGGATCGACGCGCTCAGGGCCAGATCCCGGGCCCGGACCCAGCCCCGCCTGCGCCCACGCCCGAGCCGCGGCGGCGAGGGCGAAGTGCGTGCTCTGCCCCGCGCCCTCGTGGCGCTGGGCCTCGTCGCCGATGGCGCGGGCAAGATCAAACCCGCGCACCTCCGCCGCGAAGTTGGTCGCGAACGTGCTCGCGTCGTAGCGCGTCACGGGACCGATGGCGCTGGTCCCCTGTATCAGCCTGGACCAGACGTCCTCGACGTCCTCGCCCAGCGGGGTCACCAGGCCCATGCCCGTCAGTACGACACGTCGCTCGCTCATGGTTTAGTCGTCGTCCTCGTACTCGCCCTCGTCGTCGTCCTCGTACTCGTCCTCGTCGCGGAGGCGATTGAGCTTGTCGGGGTTGAGCACGCGGACGAGCCCGTCCTTGAGGCGGCGCTCGCCGAAGTTGATGATCAGCCCCAGCTCCTGGTCCGCCGCCCGCAGGCGCGCCCGCAGCTCGGACCGCTCCTGCGAGCCGATCTCCATGTGCTCTGCGAACAGCGCCACCAGGAACCGCTCGTTGATGTACATGTCCGCCGTGACGGTCCCCACGACCTCGTCGTTGCAGCTCACGTCCAGCGGCGCGTCGGCGACGAAGTTCACGCCGTCCTTGGTCAGGGCCTTGGACAGCGCCGAGACGTAGATATCGCGCGGGTAGCCCGGGCCCAGTTCCTTGTGGACTTCGATGGCGCACCCGATGACGCGCCGGGAGATCTCCGTCAGCGCGGGGTCCAGCTCGGAGAGCGGGGTGCCGCCCCGCCTGTTCCCGCCTCGATCGTTTCGTCCGTAGTCCGACATGTTGAGTCTCCGGTGTCTGAAGTCGTGAAAGGGAATCCGATCTCGAAACTGGTTCAGTCGCTCCGGCGCAGGACGATCGCCGCGTTCTGCCCGCCCAACGCGCTGGCGCACACCAGCACGTGCGTGAGCGTCGCGTCGCGCGGATCCGTCGCGCCCGCCTGCAGCCCATCCGCGGGCGTGCCCGCGTGGATCCGCCCGGGCAGCATCTGGCGCTGCAGGCACATCGCGCCCACCGCCGCCTGCAGGGCGCCGTGCCCCGCGACGCACGAGCCGATGTTCGGGCTGATCGTCACCAGGGGGATCTCACGCAGTCGCGCCCCAAACACGCGGGCCAGCGCCACGCCCTCGGCGCGGTCCAACTCGGGCGCCCCCTGGGCCCCGGGCACGATTGCGTCGATCTGATCCGCCCCGATCCCCGCGTCACGCAGCGCGCTCTCGATCGCGTCGCTCAGACCCTCGTCGATCTCGTCCGCCTTGCCGTAGATCGCGTCCACGGCGGTGTGCGACTGCGCCGCGCCGAACCCCGCGACCTGCGCCAGCACCTTCGCCCCACGCGCCTGTGCGTGCTCGATGCTCTCCAGCGCCAGGATCCCCGCGCCCTCGCCCGCGACGCCGCCCGCGCTCCCGGGGTCGTACGGGCGGACCACGCCCGCCCCGTCGCTCTCTTCACCGACCGCCGCCAGGCGGCCCGCGTACTCGAGGCGCAGCATCCCGACCGGGTTGAGCTTGCTCTCGGTCCCGCCCGAGAAGCACACGTCCGCGCCGCCGCGCTCGATCACCCGCGCCGACTCGCCCAGGCACAGCAGCGCGCTCACCTCGAAGCACGTAATGGTGTTGCTGGGCCCCTCGCACCCGTGCACGATCGTCACGTGGCACGCGGGCATGTTGGGCAGGTACTTGAGCATCCACAGCG
>JAJDDH010000066.1 GCA_029260415.1 Phycisphaerales bacterium
GATGCGCGGCCTTCCCCTGGCGGGAGGGCACGTTAGCGGAGGTGCCCCGAGTGCCAGGCCTCTTTCCACGATGGATGAACGTGCTGCCCACGATCGGCGCCCTCGCCGCCATGGGCGGCGGAACCCTCGCGATTGGCGGCGTCTGGTACTACTTCACGCCCGCGTTCTGGGAGGTGGGCTACATGCCCGTCCAGCCTGGCAACGGGTTCAACCACCAGATCCACGCGGGCAAGCTCGGCATGGACTGCCGCTACTGCCACTCCCACGTCGAGGAGTCGCGTCACGCCAACGTGCCCAGCGTCAAGACGTGCTACGGCTGCCACGAAGAGGGCAAGCTGCAACGCGTCGAGGAGAAGACCGCGTTCGTGCGCGAGGCGTACGAGACGGACACCTCCATCCCCTGGCGCAAGGTGCACAAGCTCCCCGACTACGTGCAGTTCACGCACCAGCCGCACATCGCCGCGGGCGTGAGCTGCTACTCGTGCCACGGGCAGATCAAGGGCTTGCCCGTGGTGGCGCAGGCCGAGCCGCTGTCGATGAGCTGGTGTCTGGACTGCCACCGCAACCCGGAGAAGAACCTGGTCCCGACGGACCGGGTGACGGACCTGGTCTGGGTCGAGGACTGGCTCAGCAGGCCGCTGGACGAGCGGGCCGACGAGGCGCACGCGGAGATGAGCCCCGAGGCGCTGCTGGACTCGCTGCGGCGCGACCCGCCGCAGCACTGCGGCGCCTGCCACTACTAGTTCCCACCTTCCGTTCACTTCGACCCGACACGCGAACGAACCCACAGGCCGAGCGGGCCTGAGAGACAGGGCGGACCATGAGCAAGCTGGATCAGTGCCCCTCAACGAAGAACTCGGACCGGACCCCGGAGCTCGCCGCGCACGCGGGGGGTGTGACCGGGCGCCGGTACTGGCGCAGTCTCGACGAGGTGAGCGACACCAACGAGTTCCGCGACTTTGTCGAGCGGGAGTTCCCCTCGGGCGCGTCGGAGCTGCTGGGCGAGTCGCGACGTGACTTCGTCAAGCTGAGGGGCGCCAGCGTCGCGCTCGCGGGCGCGATGACCCTGCCAGGCTGCCGCAGGCCCGAGCACCACATCATGCCCTACTCGGCCAACGTGCCCGAGCAGGTGATCCCGGGCAAGGCGCTGTACTACGCGACGGCGATGCCCCTGCCCGGGGGCGGCGCCGAGGGCATCCTCGCCGAGACCCACGCCGGTCGCCCCACCAAGATCGAGGGCAACCCGCTGCACCCGGTCAACCGGGGCAAGTCGAGCATCTGGGCCCAGGCCAGCGTGCTGACGCTCTACGACCCGGACCGCCTCAAGCACCCGGTCTACCTCAACCCGGCGTCGGGCCCCAAGGCCGCGACGTGGGACGACTTCAAGGCCTGGGGCAGCGAGCACTTCGCCGGCTTCGACGCGACGCGCGGGCAGGGCTTGGCGTTCCTTGTTGATAAGAAGACCAGCCCAACCCGCGACGCGCTCAAGGCGCGCCTCCTCGAGCGCTGGCCCAACGCCTCGTGGCACGCCTACAGCGCGAGCGAGCGCTCGGGCGCTGCTGAGGGCGCCCGCGCCGCGTTCGGCTCGCCCGCCCGCGTCCACTACGACCTGACCAAGGCCAAGCGCATCGTGAGCCTTGATTCGAACTTCACCTCGGAAGGCCCCGAGGCGCTGATCCACGCCCGCGACCTGGCCTCGACGCGCCGCCAGCGCCACGCGGGCGACGATATGAGCCGCCTGTACGTGCTCGAGTCCTGCCCGAGCGCCACCGGGTCGCTGGCGGACCACCGCCTCCGCATGGCGCCCAGCCAGATCTCCGCGTTCGCGCTGGCGCTCGGCAACGCGCTGGGCGCCGGGCGATTCAGCGTGCCCGCGGGCGCCGAGGTCGATGCCGAGGTGGTCAGCCAGATCGCGTCGGACCTCCGCGCCGCGGGCGCGGGCGCCGTGGTGATCCCGGGCCCGAGCCAGCCCGCGCCGGTCCACGCCCTGTGCCACGCGATCAACGCGGCGTTGGGCTCGATGGGGTCGGTCGTCACGACCACGCCCATGAGCGCCGACGAGACGCGGAGCTCGGTCGAGTCCATCGCGGAACTCACGAGCGAGATGCACGCGGGCCGTGTGGACACGCTCGTGTGCATCGACACCAACCCGCTCTTCGACGCCCCCGCCGATCTCGAGTTCGGCGACGCCTTCGCGTCGCTGGGCACGAGCATCTGCTGGTCCGTGCAGGCCAGCGAGACCGCCGCCCGCTCCACCTGGAGCCTCAACGGCTCGCACTATCTCGAGTCCTGGGGCGACGTCGAGTCGTACGACGGCACGGTCTCCCCCATCCAGCCCATGATCGCCCCGCTCTACGACCCGGCGCTGAGCGACATCGAGCTGCTCGCGCTGCTCGCGGGCGACGAGCGCCCCGACGGCTACGGGCTCGTCCGCCAGACCTGGGCCGCCAGAGCGGGCTCGAGCGTTGACGCGTCGCCATTCGACAAGATCTGGCGTCGCGCCCTGCACGACGGCGTGCTCGCCGGCTCCGGCGCGACACGCTCGTCGCCCAGCGCCAACACCGCCAGTGTCCGCGCCGCGGTCTCGGGCCTCACGCTTGCGTCCGCGCCGGCGCAGGACGCGCTCGAGGTCGTCTTCTCCACCGCCAACGTGGGCGACGGACGCTGGGCCAACTGCGGCTGGCTCCAGGAGCTGCCCGACACCGCGTCCAAGGTCGTCTGGGACAACCCCGCGTACCTCAGCCCCGCGACCGCCAAGGCGCTGGGCGTGCTGCCCGAGCACACGT
>JAJDDH010000067.1 GCA_029260415.1 Phycisphaerales bacterium
CTTCAACAGCCGCGTGGCCCTTATTGCCCACGAGATCGGGCACAACCTCAACGCCACCCACTGCTCGGGCGGCTCGTGCTACATCATGTGCGCTGGTATCGGCGCCTGCGGCGGAATCTCCCCCCCCGGCGTCTCCGGCCCGGGCTTCGGCGTCTCCTCCATCAGCACCATCACCAACTACGCCAATACCCGCCCCTGCCTCGACAAGGCCGGAGGCTGCAATGTCGCGGACCTGGCGGCGCCCTTCGACGTGCTCGACTTCTCCGACGTTGTCGCGTTCCTCGGTGCCTTCGGCGCCATGGCGCCAGAGGCGGACATCGCGACGCCCTTCGGCACCTGGGACTTCAGCGACGTCGTCGCCTTCCTCGGGGCCTATGGCACGGGCTGCCCGTAGCACAAGTACCGCAGCATCCTCTCGAAGCCCCGGCGAAAGAACCGGGGCTTCTCTGCGCGCGTGCGAGGCATGAGCGCGCGTGTGAGCGACACCGCGCGACCTCGGCTAGCCCCGCCAAGCCCCGGCAAGCCCAGACACGCCCCGCGCCCATTCCGACCCACCCCGAAAAACAACAACGCCCAGCCCCAAAGGACTGAGCGTTCTCGCTTTGCGTTCAATAGCGGGGACAGGATTCGAACCTGCGACCTCCGGGTTATGAGCCCGACGAGCTACCAGACTGCTCTACCCCGCAATCGGTCACGACGATAGGCCGCCGCAAAGATCCCGTCAATCATCGACCCCGCCACCCCCGCGGATGCGCTCCTCCGCCCGTCTATCATCGCCCATGCCCACCCCTGTAAACGCCCTCCTCATCGGCTCCGGCGCCCGCGAGCACGCCCTCGCCGAAGCCATCGCCCGCTCCCCCAAGCTCGGAACCCTCTACGCCACAGGCACGTCCAACCCGGGCATCGCCGCCCTCGCGACCCCCATCGACGTCCCCGCAGAGACCAAGCAGCTCTACCGCCTCCAGCAGTTCTGCGACGCCAAAAAGATCGACCTCGTCGTCATCGGCCCCGAGCAACCCCTCGCCGATGGCTGGGCCGACAAGCTCGCCCAGGCCGCCGACGGGTCCCACCGCCGGCTCGTCTTTGGTCCCTCCGCCCAGGCCGCCCAACTCGAGTCCGACAAGGGCTGGTCCAAGAAGCTCATGCGCGCCGCCTCCATCCCGACCGCCGACGCCCGCATCTTCACCGATCCCGACGCCGCCGACGAGTACCTCAACACCCGCGAAGAGCTCCACGTCATCAAGGCCGCGGGACTCGCCGCCGGCAAGGGCGTCATCGTCCCCAACTCGCTCGAAGAGAGCCTCGCCGCCGTCGATCAGATCATGCGCCAACGCGCCTTCGGCAGCGCCGGCGACTCCATCGTCATCGAGGAACGCCTCCAGGGGCGTGAGGTCTCCGTCTTCGCCATCACCGACGGCGCCACCCTCCTCATGCTCCCCTCCTGCCAGGACCACAAACGACTCCGCGACAACGACACTGGCCCCAACACCGGGGGCATGGGCGCCTTCTGCCCCGCCGACACCCTCGACGACGCCACCCTCGAGCGCATCGAATCCGACATCCTCATCCCCACCCTCGACACCCTCCGCCGCGACGAGATCCCCTACGTGGGCGTCCTCTACGTCGGGCTTATGCTCACCCCCGCCGGGCCCAAGGTCATCGAGTTCAACTGCCGCTTCGGCGACCCCGAGTGCCAGACCATCATGACCCGCCTCGAGTCCGACGCCATCGATCTGCTCTCCGCGCCCGCCGCCGGCACGCTTGACGCGGTCAACGTCTCGTGGTCAACCGACGCCTCCGTCTGCGTCGTGCTCGCCGCCGAGGGCTACCCCGATAGACCCCGCCTGGGCGACGAGATCTCGGGCGTCCCGGACGCGCAGGCCATGCCCGGTGTCACTGTCTTCTTCGCCGGCGCCAAGCTCGACGCCGGGCGCCTCGTCACCGCGGGCGGACGCGTCCTCAGCGTCACCGCCCGCGCCGCGACCGTGCCCGAGGCCCGCGAACTTGCCTACGCCGCAGCCGCCAAGATCGAGTTCAAGGGCAAGCAGATGCGCACCGACATCGCCTCGGGCGCCGCAGCGCCCGCCCGGACACGCCTCTAGTCCTCGGTCCCGATCACACCGGTGAGCCACGACAAGACGCCGCCGATCGCCGGGTCCGTGCTGATCCAGAACACCGCCCCGTCGCGCAGCGCCAGTGACGCCCCGTCGTCCCCCGCGCCAAGCTCGAACACGCCCAGCACGCTGCCCCCGAGCGACTCGAGCCGCACCTCGCACAGCCGCCGCTCGATCGCGCTCTCCGCCCCGAGCACCTCGATCCGCGCCGTCTCCCTTGCGCACGCGATCGAGAGCAGCCCCTCAACCCCGCGCGCCGTCGCCCCGCTCACACTCTGCTCCGTGCCATCCATCACCCAGCCGCGCCGGTCCCGCCGGTACACGCCCAGCTCTACCCCGTCGTCGCCCAGCAGCCGGACCACGCCCACGTCAGCGCCCGACGTCGCCGCCGGCACGCGCGACACATACGCGTCCACCCGCGACGTCAGCCTCGCCAACACCGACACGTCCACGACCAACACCACAGGCCCCATCGCCCGCTCGCCCAGCACCTCGCCCTCGCGGATCACATCGCTCCGGGCCCTCACAAACCGGCTCCCCCCCGAAGCCTGCGCGGCGCCACCAACCTCCAGCCGCTGCCGCGTCACCTCCCGCACGAACGACCCCCCCTCCGGGATCCGCCGCACCGACTCGATCTCGATCACCGCCAATGGCGAATCCAGCCCCGTCACCCGGTCGTCACCGCTCCCCACCCACAGCCCGCCGCCATCGCCCCCGTCAAGCGTTGTCAGCTGAGCCAGCGTCTGCTCGATCACGCCCTGGTTCCCGCGCACCTCCACAGGCTCGCGCACAAACCACTTCCCACGAGCCCGCGACATCACCACCCGCGCCCCGCTCCCCTCGATCGTCAGCTGGCTCGCCCCGCTCCCGACCCGAGGCAGCGCCGCCCCGTCCCGCCACGTCATCATCGACGCCTTCGTCAGCGCCGACACCACCTCGCGCCCCGCCCACGCGCCCTGCGCCGCGCCGCTCTCGCCCACGACCCGAACGCC
>JAJDDH010000068.1 GCA_029260415.1 Phycisphaerales bacterium
TTCGTTTGGGCTGATCCGAGTAGCGCTCAACTCTTGGAAGTTGTCAAACGGGTTGCGCCGACGGATGCGGCAGTTCTCGTGACCGGCGAAACCGGGACGGGCAAGGAGCTGATCGCGCGCACCGTCCATCGGCACAGCCGACGCGCCCACGGACCATTCGTCGCGATCAACTGCGCAGCACTGCCGACAGACCTCGCAGAATCGGAGCTGTTCGGCCATTCGCTCGGTGCGTTTACAGGCGCGGTTGCTGAACGGAAAGGTCGATTTGCACAAGCCGAAGGCGGGACCCTTTTCCTCGATGAAGTAGGCGAGTTGCCGGCGTCGATGCAGCCGCTGCTCCTTCGCGTGCTGGAGGATCAGGCGGTGTCCCCTATCGGCTCAAGCGCATCCTTCACATTCGATGTTCGAATCGTGGCTGCGACCAATCGCGAACTGAACGGCGCAGTCGCAGAAGGGGTCTTTCGGGCAGATCTCTTTCACCGGCTCAATGCATTCCCGGTGGGAATTCCTCCGCTCCGGGAACGCCCAGGCGACATCGCGGTTCTCGTAGACCACATCCTCACGCGCCTGGAGGTCGAGCTTGGCATCTCGCTCGGGTCTGTCGACGACGAGGACCTGCACGCGCTCGTGAACCATCAGTGGCCAGGGAATGTGCGAGAGTTGCAGAACGTCATGCGCCGTGCCGCCATCCTTTCACCCTTCGACAGGTTCCGACTGCCCGCCGATTGGCGTCGATGGACGCTCTCACCCATCCCGGACTCTGCCGGTGACCTGGACAGCTACATGAAGGCGCACATCACGAGAACGCTCGATGCTTGCGGCTGGACGATCGAGGGACGCGACGGCGCCGCCGACCGGCTCGGGCTCGCTCCCAGCACGCTGCGCTACCGCATGAAGAAGCTCGGTGTTGTGCGAGATCGGTGATGATCCTGGCGACGCGGAGTGGTGTGATGACCGGATCCAACAGAATGAGAGGGCGATCGGTGAATCCCTGCGGAGTTGCAGCTCTCGCGTGAGACATCTACACGCATATCGAGCAAGTTGTCTGTGAGTCGATTCTCCCGTGTGTGCGATGCTCCCACCGCGGGACCGCCATGCCCCAACAGACCCAGACACGCCCCGACCCCATTCCGACCCATCCAAAAAGCAACTATGCCCAGTCCCAAAGGACTGAGCGTTCTCGGCTGACCGTTAAGAGCGGGGACAGGATCCGAACCTGCGACCTCCGGGTCATGAGTGCGTGAGTGGGGGGCTTGGGCGCCCTGTCCCCGTGCCGATGGACAGATTAGCCCAGCCGGTAGCGCGGCCGATTGAGGCGAACCATGGCAACCCGGGGGCTCCGCAATCCTCAGGGCGCTGGCGGCCGATCGCAAAGAGCAATAGCTCAACGCGCTGACGCGTGTACCGGGAAGGAGATTCGCAACATGCCCTGGGCTGCACGACTGCCGCACACAACGCACGACCTCGTTCAGGGAGCATCACCAATCGGTTTGTTCGGCAAAGGGAACTGGACCGTGTACCACACGCCTGGCACCGGGTAGCGTATCGAACACCGGTACAGGCGGAAGTCGCTCGGTGTCCAGCCCATCTCCTCATGGATGTGTGCGAGCAGTTCGCGATGGCGGAGGTATGCCGGGGATGACCACTGGGTCGCAAGATGGCCCATCGGCTGAAGCGTCTCGATAAAGTCAGCACGATCGAATTGGTGTGCGAGCAGGTTGGGGGCTGCGGGGTCCCCGGTCCTGGCAATCACAAGCTCAGGGTTTGACGATTGCCAGATGTCCCGGTGCACGTAGACATCACAGATCATGTGGCGACTCGGGTTGTGCGGGATAAACGCGTACCGCGCCCGGGGGTGATCGGGCTTGGCCCAACGCGGATCGGCGCCACGATGCAGCGAGGCAAAGAACAGGTCGTCCTCGCCCGGCAGCTCGTCCGGCGACGACCGCAGAACGTAGAGGATGCGCCGACCCTCCGGGATTGCCTCGATCGGTGGGGGTGGCGAGCTTGAGAACTCTCGCAGCATGGTCATCTCCCCGTCGCCGGGAACGGCGCCGCCGTGCAGCTGCTCAAGGTACGCGTCAGGGCTGGCGTCCTCCGCGTTTAGCATCTCCCGGCTGCCAAGCACCAGAGGCAGCTCCGGGCGATGTCGGCGCAGCCCGTGATACCCGTGCACCACCAGCTCGTCGACCATTTCCGGGTCCTGACCCGGGAACGCGAAGCACAGAAGCACCGAGGCGCGCGCCTCAACGCCGAGCAAGTGCGCCATGCCCCGGAAGATATTCTGCTTCGCGGTGCGCTCGATCTTCTCACGGGCGTCCTGCCCGAACCGAGCCGCGTGCGTGTCCAGGTTCGCCTTGGTCCCGCCAAGGCGATGTATCAGCGCCTCGTACGCGTCCGTCGCGGCTTCCGCCTCTCGCACGCGCTGCTCCGGCGCCTGGTGCCGGCGTGCGGTGCTCAGCACCGTTCGCAGGGCGCTGGGCGCGGGCAGGCGCTGGAGCGAGACCACCGCGTCTGGCTCCTTGATCGCCTGAAACAAGCGAATCGCCAGTGTGTTCTCAACCTCCCAGAGATTCGACAGGTCCGTTGGGCGCGCGATGCCGGCGCTCTCGGGCGAGAACAGTGCGCGCCAGGCGCTCTGGGCCTGCGCGCCGATCTGCTTGAGCAACGCCCCGCCCGCTGCTCCACCTGTCGATCCTCCTTCGGACATTCGACCCCCACACGGCAAGTTCGGCAAAAGGACGGGTTGCCAAAATGATCTCGAGCAAACGCCCCACGCACGTCTAGGGCTGATTCCAGCAATCATAGAGGATTCCTCGCTCACATGCGAGAAAAAGCATTGCAGATGCAGTGCATAATGTTGATTGCGAGCCCATGACCTGATAGCGTGCGCTGAGATCGCTGTTCAGAGCAGCCGCCGATCGCGCCAATGCCGTGCAGAGTCGTGCGATAACCGGCCGCAGGGGCTGATGAGGATGAACACCATGAACGGACCCGCGAGTCGAGCTTTCTTGATCTCAGCCATCGCGGGCGCGGTGACATCGGCGAGCGCCGTCGGTGACAACCTGCTCCTGGCCATCATCGAGTTTGACGCCCTCCCGACAGGCGTGCGTCAGCTGGACCCGGCAACGGGCGCCCTGGTGGGAGACTTCGTCGCGCCCGACTTCGTGAACAACGGCATGTTGCTCCCCGCCGAGGCGATCGCCCCGGGGCCCGCCCGCAGCGTGCTCTTCGGTCAGCCCGGTGGTGATGGTGTGATCTCGCAGTACGACGAGACAGGCGCCTTCATCGGCGCCTACCTCGGGGGCACGCCCGACCCGAATCCGGTCGACAACATCCGAGGCATGGCGGTCTCCTCGGACGGGTTCCTCTACACCTCCGACTGGGACGACACCGACGACATCCACCGGTTCGTGCTCTCAACCGCGGCGCCCGCCGGGACAGGTGGCGATCCCCTCGGCATATTCGTGCCCGGTTCGCAAGCATCCCCCGGCCTCGACCGACCGCAAGCGATCGAGATTCTCGGCAACGGCGACCTGCTCGTGGGGGACATCGGGCGCCAGCGCCTCGTTCGTTTCGACACGCAGACCGGCGCCCTGATCGGCGATTTCTCGCCTGTCGCGATGACCGGTTCGATCACCGATATCGACCTCCAGCCCGACGGCACGGTCGTCACCGCGGAGGATGGCAGCGCCGATCGCATTCGCGTGTTCTCCGCGACCGGGATGCTCCTGGACGTGTTCTCGTTCCGCGATCCCGATGGTGTCCACCGCCTCCCCTCTGGCGAGTTTCTGGTGACAAGCAGCTCAACCTTTGCCCAGGGCAAGGGCCTGTTCCGGGTATCGGCTGCGGGCACGATTCTCGAGACGATCGACAACACCCGCAGCTACGGCGCGATCGAGCTCGTCACGCTCATCGATGGCGGGTGCAACGAGGCGGACCTCGCCCCGCCAGCCGGATCACTCGATTTCGACGACGTGCTCGCGTTCCTCACCGCGTTTGGCGCCCAGCAGCCCGCGGCGGATCTGGCGATTCCGACCGGCGTATTCAACTTTGATGACGTGCTCACGTTTCTGACCGCGTTCGGCAGCGGCTGCCCGTGAGCGACCCCGAACGCCGTCAGCCGAATCAAATGTGCAATGACTTTGATAGGAGAGGTGGAGCGATGAAGACCCAGACAACAGTTGCGGCACTGGTGCTGATCGGGACGGGCATGATGTCGGGTGCGACGCTCGCGGGAGACGGGAACGCGTCCGAACTGCTTCTCGGGCAGGCTCCGCTGATCTTCACGCAAGGACATCTCAACGCCGCATTGCGGGACGGAACTGTCGCGACCACCGATGAGATCTACCTCTGGGTCCCAGCCCTCGACGGCGCCGGCAACGTGGACCTGGCCATCACTGGCCAGTTCTTCCTGATCTGGGACAGCGGCAGCACCGGCGGCTCGCCAAACAACATCGCCCTGGGCGGAAACGACGATGAAGATAACGAGATGCGCGCCCTGCACTTCGATCCCGCTGACGGCGGCTCGTTCCTCATCAGCTACGATGACTCGTTGACCACGGGCTTCACCGCCGAGACCTCGATCCCAGATGGCAACCTCATCCGTGTGAGCCCGAGCGGCCCGTTCTCTAACGGTCAGATGCAGGACTTCCTTCTCGCGACCGCGCTCCAGGAAGGAACCAACGGCGTCTCGGGCGACTTCTCAGACGGTGATCTCTACGGGTTCGCTGTCGCGCCCGACGGGAGTTTCTACTGGGCGTCGGGCTCGGCGACGCTCGCGACCACCACAGGAGGGTCGGTCAGCAAGGCGTCCAACGAGTTCGTCCACACCGAGGGCTTCGGTTCGCCCGTCGGATCACCCCGCAACATCGGCG
>JAJDDH010000069.1 GCA_029260415.1 Phycisphaerales bacterium
GAGCTGATGAGCAACCGCGAGCGGTTCTCGAGCATGAAGCTGCCGATGTTCCTGGGCAAGGACGCGTCGGGGGAGCCGCTGATCGCGGACCTGACGAAGATGCCGCACATGCTCATCGCGGGCACGACGGGCTCGGGCAAGTCGGTCTGCATGAACACGATCATCATGAGCTTCCTGTACACGAAGAAGCCCAACGAGCTGAAGCTGGTGCTGGTGGATCCGAAGATGGTCGAGATGAGCCAGTTCCGGGACATCCCGCACCTGATGTGCCCGGTGGTGACGGAGATGGCCAAGGCCGCGGCGATCCTGGAGTGGGCCGTCACGAAGATGGACGAGCGGTACGAGATCCTGGCGGACGCGGGCGTGCGCGACATCGCGGCGTACAACGAGCTGGAGTGGGAGGAGCTCAAGGAGCGGCTGGAGATCGAGACGGACGAGCAGGCGGCGCGGGTGCCGCGGAAGCTGCCGTACATGGTGTTCATCATCGACGAGCTGGCCGACCTGATGATGACCAACAAGGAGGTCGAGGGGTCGATCATCCGCATCGCGCAGAAGGCCCGCGCGGTGGGGATCCACCTGATCCTGGCGACGCAGCGCCCGCAGGCGAACGTGGTGACGGGACTCATCAAGTCGAACATGCCGTGCCGTATTGCCTTTAAGGTCGCGTCGGGCATGGACAGCCGGATCGTGCTGGACCAGAAGGGCGGCGAGCTGCTGCTGGGCATGGGCGACATGCTCTACCTGAGCCCGGAGAGCCACAAGCTCAGCCGCGCCCAGGGCACGCTGGTGAGCGACAAGGAGATCCGCAAGGGCGTGAAGTTCCTCAAGGAGATCGCTTCGCCCAGCTTCGAGCGTCAGCTTGTGCAGCTGCGCGGCGGTGACAGCGATGAAGACCGGATCATGGAGAGCGAGAACAACTCCTCGGCGTCGCTGCAGGCGGCGCAGGAAGACCCGATGTTCGACCGGGCGGTCGAGATCGTGCTCGAGACCAAGCGCGGGAGCGTGAGCCTGCTGCAGCGCCGCCTGGCGATCGGGTACACGCGGGCGAGCCGCCTGATCGACCTGATGGGGATCGCGGGGATCATCTCGGACCACAAGGGCTCGGTGGCGCGCGACGTGCTGATTACGCAGGGCGAGTGGGACGCGATGAAGGCGTTCAACGAGGCGGAGATCGCGCGGATCGAGGCCGGGGGCGACCCGGACCAGCAGCCGCTGTTCGAGGACAGCGATGTGGAGGTCGAGGACCCCCCGTTCTCGGTCGAGGACGACGACGAGGCGGAGGTCGAGCCTGAAGCTGCGGAGGCCGACGAGATCGAGGAAGAGGAAGAGCCCGAGGCCGAGGACGAACTCGAAGAGGAAGAAGAAGACCCCGAAGCGGAGGACGAACTCGCCGAGGACGAGGAGGAGGTCGCTGAGGCGGAGGACGAGGTCGAAGAGGACGACGAGGAAGAGGTCGCAGAGGCCGAGGACGGGGCTGAAGACGAGGAAGAGTTCGAGTACGAGTATGAGGACGAGGACGGGAACCCGTGCGACGAGCACGGCAACCCCCTCGACGAGGACGGGAACCCCATCCTTGACGAGGATGAGGAGGAAGTGGACGAGTACGAAGAGGACGAGGAGGAGGAGGACGAGGCCCAGACCGGGTCCGCCGCCTGATTCCCCGTACTTCACCCGGATCCGCGTCTTTCCGCGTTCCCGAAACGCCGACAGCCTGAGCCCGTAACAATGGTCGAGGCGAGTGCCGGCCCGTGGTCGGGCTGCGCCGCCTGTGACTGACCCTGCCGCCCGACGGATGCGGGCGTGAACGAACCGGACGAAAGGACCCACCGATGCGTACGACTGCTGCGAAGACCCGCGCCGTGATGCTCGCCTGCGTGAGCGGGCTGGCGATGGCCTGGCCCGCGATGGGCGCGCCCCCCGCCTCGCTCGACCAGGCGCCGGGCGACGTGCCCATCGTGATCTCGATCCGCGACATGGGGGCGTTGATCGACAAGCTCGACGCCGCGGCGGGCGTGATCGGGCTGGAGGGGCAGGCGCGGATGGCGCCGCAGATGGCCAACATGATGCTGTCGATGCCCGGGCTCGAGCGCAACGGGTCGATGACGCTGCTGGTCTACCCGCCCGAGGACGGGCAGGGGGACCCGGACGTGCTGGTGATCGCGCCCGTGAGCGATTACAACGAGTTCGCGAGCGTGATGGGCGGCGACGCCGACGCGGCGATCACCACCCTGAACATGCAGGGCAACGAGGTCCGGGCGAGGAACCTGGGCAACGGGTTCGCGCTGCTGAGCGATGACGAGACGCTGGTCTCCGGGTTCGACGCGGGCGCGGGGCGCCTGGCGGCGCATACCGCCCGCCTGGGCGTCAACGGCGGTCGCGTCGCGGACGTCGCGGACATCACGATCATCGCGGACGTGCCGCTGCTCGAGCCGATGCTCCGCAAGGGCATGGACGCGGGGCGCGAGCAGGCCCAGGCGCAGGCCCAGATGCTGGGCGGCGGCGGCGACCAGATGCTGGCGATGGGCGACGCGCTGCAGGACGCGGTCCTGCGAGACGCGCGCGTGGGCGTGATCGGTCTGAGCGTGACGGACATCGGGCTGGCGATGGACCTGGGCATGCAGTTCAAGGAGGGGTCCGATTCCGCCCGGTACTTTGCGAAGCAGGGCACGAGCGACGCGCTCATCAGCCGCCTGCCGGCGGTGAACTACTACGCCGCGTGGGCGATGGATCTGTCCGCGCCGGGCATCCGCGAGCTGGGCGAGAAGCTCCGGGCCGCGACGCC
>JAJDDH010000070.1 GCA_029260415.1 Phycisphaerales bacterium
CTCTTGGCGGTGTTGCGGACACCGGCCTCGACCGACGGGATGAACTCCTTTGGGATCGAGCCGCCGACCACCTTGTTCTCGAAGGCGATGTTGTCGGTGAACTTGAGCCCGTCGGCCTCCGCCTGCTCCTTGGTGTAGGGCATGATGCTGATCGTGCAGTCGCCGAACTGGCCGCGACCACCGGTCTGCTTCTTGAACAGGCCGCGGCAGTTCTCCGCGGGACCCCTGATCGCCTCGCGGTAGCTCACGCGGGGCTTGCCCACCTGCACGCCGACCTTCATGTCGCGGATCAGCTTGTTCTTGATGATCTCAAGGTGCAGCTCGCCCATGCCCGCGATGATCGTCTGGCCCGTCTCGTCGTTGTACTCCGAGCGGAACGAGGGGTCCTCGCGACGGATCGTGACCAACGCCTCGGAGAGCTTCCGCTTGTCGTCGGCCGTGTTGGGCTCGATCGACATGCTGATCACCGGCTCGGGGAACGTCATCCGCTCGAGCACGATCGGGTCGTCCGAGTCGCAGAGCGTATCGCCCGTGATCGAGTCCTTGATGCCCACGACCGCGACGATGTTGCCAGCGCCGACCTCGTCGAGCGGCATGCGGTCCTTGGCGTGCATCTCGAAAATGCGGCTGGCGATCTCGCGTTTCCCGTTGCTTGGGTTCACCACGCGGGTGCCCTTCTTGAGCACGCCCGAGTAGATGCGGACATAGGTCAGATCGCCGTGGGCGTCGTTGACGACCTTAAACACGAGCCCGGAGAAGGGGGCGGTGTCGTCGTGGGGGCGGGTGAGCGCCTCGTCCTTGTCCTTCGGGTTGGTGCCCCGGACCGGGGGGACCTCCTGCGGGGCGGGGAGGTAGTCGATGACGCCGTCGAGCAGACGCTGCACGCCGATGTTCTTCAGGGCTGAGCCGCAGAAGACGGGGTTGATCTCGCGGGCGATGGTGCCCTTGCGGATCGCGCGCCGGATCTCGTCGTCGGTGACCGAGTCCTCGCCCACATCGAGGTACCGCTCCATCAGCGCCTCGTCGAGCTCAACGCCCTTCTCGATCAGGTCGTGGCGCCATTTCTTGGCGTTGTCCATCAGCTCGTCGGGGATGTCTTTCTCCGTGACGATGGCGCCCTGGCTGTCGGCCTCGAAGTAGTACGCCCGCATCGTCAGCAGGTCGATGATGCCCTCGAGCTCGTTGCCCGAGCCGATGGGCAGCTGCACCGCGACCGGGTTGGCGCCCAGACGCTTGATGATCGAGTTGAAGCTGAACTCGAAGTCCGCGCCCAGCTTGTCCATCTTGTTGATGAAGCACAGGCGGGGAACCTCGTACCGGTCGGCCTGGCGCCAGACGGTCTCGGACTGGGCCTCGACGCCCTCCTTGCCGTCGAACACCGCGACCGCGCCGTCGAGCACGCGCAGCGAGCGCTCGACCTCGATGGTGAAGTCCACGTGCCCGGGGGTGTCGATCAGGTTGACCTTGTAGTCCGTGCCCTTGTGGATCCAGGGGCAGGTCGTCGCGGCGGACTGGATCGTGATGCCGCGCTCCTGCTCTTCCTGCAGGAAGTCCATGGTCGCCGTGCCCTCGTGCACCTCACCGAGCTTGTAGTTCTTGCCCGTGTAGAACAGGATGCGCTCGGTGACGGTGGTCTTGCCCGCGTCGATGTGGGCGCAGATGCCGATGTTGCGGATGTTGGAAAGGTCGGTCGCCATGGGTCGTTCCTCGGTCGCTTGTGTCCCGGCTCGTCCGGGCGTCTGGTGCTCGTCTCGTCCGGTTTGCTCGTCGTGCTCGCCGGCGTGCAGTGCACACGCCGCCGTGTTGATCTGGTCTCATCACGCCCGTTCCGCGGTCCGCGTCGGGTGTGTGTCGTCGTCGGATGTCGGTGCTGCGGTCGGTGGGAAGCTGGGCCCGCCGCGGCGTGCTGTCCGTGTGCCGGAAGCGCCGCGCGAGCCCCTCGTCACGCGGGTTCCGGATCAGGCTGATCGTCCATGGGTCTGCCCCAATCTCCGCCCGTAGGCGCCCGGTCCACAAAGTCCTGTTCGGTGGTCCGGCGCGGATAACCCGGCGCCGCATCAACAGATACCAACCGCAAGAATGCTATCCCCCGCCTATCCCGGATCAAGCGGTCCTCTGGCGCCCGGCGCAGGCCTGTGCTAAGGGGCCGTCGCCCCCGGGCCTGTCAGGCGCCGGGCTCGGGACCGCTCCCGCTCGCTCAGCCGCTTGAGCGGGTCGAGGCGTTTGAGCTCATCGAGCCGGAGGGCCTCGCCCGCCCACCGCGCCGCGCCCTGGCGGTCCCCGAGCTGGTCCGACGCGTCCATCAGGCGGACCACCAGCGCGAGCCCGAGCGGGTCGAGCTCGGCGCCCCGGGCCCAGGCTCTGCGGGCCCGCTCCAGATCCTCGGGGTCGTGTCCCTGGGTCCACAGCGCGAATCGGGTCGAGCCCAGCCAGGCCCAGGCCGCGGGGCTCGAGGGCTGGGCCTCCACGCCGCCCTGCGCGAGGGCGACCGCCCGATCCCGCCAGGGCGAACCGCCCGGGTCGGTCAGCGTCAGCGCCAGGCGTCCCAGCGCCCGCCGGGTGGGGAAGTGGTGGGGGCGCCGATCGAGGGCGCGTTCCAGCAAGGCGTACGCGCGTTCGCCGCCACTCAGGGCCAACACCCGCAGCTGCGAATGGAACGCTTCCGCCGTGCCCGCGACGGGCTCGTTGAGCGCCAACGCGAGGTCCCGGGCGATCGCGTCGGAGGAATCCCCAGCGAGAGCGCTGCCCGTGTTGAGGCGACCGAGCCGGTCGCGGATCTCCGCCGCGGAGCGGACCTCCGCCGCCGCCTGACCAAGTGCGCGCTCCCAGCCCCACACGCGTCCAAGACCGCTCGTGAGCAGGACCGCGCCCAGCACGGCGATGCCCACACCCACCCCGACGGGCAACCGCATCGCCCTGTTCCCGCGCTCGGCATCCTCGCCTCCACAGAGCAGGCCGAGGGTCGCGCCCAGCAGCGCCGCGGAGTTTGCCCAGACCGGGGTGACCTCGATCATGCTGTGCGCCGCGATGACCGCGCCGCCCCCGCACAGCGCGGCTCGCGCCCACGGACCGGCGCCGAACCGCCGCACGCGGAGCACCGCCCACGCGACCACGACCCACCCCAGAAGCCCGATGAGTCGCGACACGGCGCTCTCGGGGGTCGCCATCGCGCTCTCGATCATCGCGCTCGCGCCGGTGACGCCCGCCCCGCCCAGCGCCACGATCATCACGCTCTCTCGGGCTTCATCGTCCGAGGGCGGAGCCGCGTCGACGTTCGTCTCGCGTCCGCTCCGCATGACCAGCAGCAGCCCGAGCCCCGCCCAGGCGAGCCCGAAGAGCCCGAGCGTCGAGGTCCAGTCCAGCAGCGCGTTGTGCGGGCTGGTGACCTCCTCCACCCCCAGCGCCGGGCGCGTAAGCAGGTACGCGTCCTTGAACCCGCTGGGACCGACCCCGAACCAGGGGTGCTCGAGGATCAACCCGACGCAGCCCTGCATGTAGTGCCAGCGGAAGAGCAGGCTCAGCTCGCCGAGTCGCTCGCCCAGCAGGCCGCGCGCGATCACGAGGGTGAGCACTCCCAGCGGGGCCCCAGCCAGCAGCGCCACCCGCCATCGCCCACGGGCCAGCCCGCTCCCGATGAGCGCGAGCACGCCCAGACCGATCACGCCCGCGCCCAGCCCGCCCTTGGAATGGCTCATCAGCAGCGCCCCGAGCGAGCACAGGGCGCCCGCCCCGAGCACCACGCTCGCCCGCCGATCACCGGCTCTGGCGCCCTGCACGCACAACCCCGAGAGCACGACCAGCCCGATCGCCCCGAACGTGGCGTACACGTTCGAGAGCCCGAACCACCCCGAGGCGTCGTTCTG
This sequence comes from Phycisphaerales bacterium, assembly GCA_029260415.1. Taxonomy (GTDB): domain Bacteria; phylum Planctomycetota; class Phycisphaerae; order Phycisphaerales; family UBA1924; genus JAJRXR01. Next base: position 3,864 of record JAJDDH010000070.1, read on the forward strand.
GTGCAGGCGGCGCTCGTAGGCCTGGGCCATCGACGACCCGGGGCTCCAGCCGCGCGCCGCCAGAACGCTCTCGCGCTGGGCTTCGTAGTCCTGCAGCGTGACCGGGTGCTCGACGAGCTGCTGATAGGCGCCCTTGCTCGCGAGCATGACGACGAAGCCCAGGCAGATCGCGAGGCCCACCGATCGGACGCGCCCGC
>JAJDDH010000071.1 GCA_029260415.1 Phycisphaerales bacterium
CATCGCCACGCCGCACAGAGCCAGGGCCCCGGTCGCCAACGCCGCGTTCTTCATCATGCTCTTCATCGTATCCGCTTCCTTGTCAGGGGAGCCAAACCAGGCCCCGTTCACTCTGTGTTGCGGGGAATCACCGGACAGGACGACTCGCCCGTCCAACCCGCCTCCGGCGCCTCCCCGCGAGGCCCGAGGCAATCAGTTCAGTCTGCCCGCTCAGGCCAGCGCCGCGGCGGGGGAATCCTCCGGATGCGAGCCCTCGTGGGCGCTGTCGTGCTCCTCGTGCTCGCCGTGGTGGCTCAGCAGCGAGATGAACAACGCCGTCAGGAACATGAACACGAACGCCTGCAGGAACGCGACGAACAGCTCCAGCAGCATGATCGCGACGGCGCCCAGGAACGAGACGGCGCCGATGCCGAGCCCCGCGCCGAAGTTGATCTCGAAGCCCGCCTTGATGAACCCCAGCAGGGTCGCCAGCAGGATGTGACCCGCGGTCATGTTCGCAAACAGACGAATGGCCAGCGCGATCGGCTTGATGAACGTGCCCGCGATCTCGATCGGGATGATGATCGGCCAGACAAAGATCGGCGCCTCGGCCGTCAGGTGCTTGATATAGCCCCCGAGGCCCAGCTCCTTGATGCCCGCCATGTTGATCACGATCGCCGCGATGATCGCCAGCCCGCCCGTGACGTAGATGCTCTGCGTCGCGGTGCCCCCGATCGGGGCCATGTGCGCGGCCTTCCAGCCCGGGAAGAACAGGTGGATGATGTCCAGGATCGGGATCAGCCCCATCAGGTTGTTGATGAGGATGAAGAAGAACAACACCAGCAGGAAGGGCAGGAACCGCTTCGTCCGCTCGTGCAGCAGGGGCTCAATGACCTCGTCCCGAAGGTAGACGCAGATGACCTCGATCATGTGCGCGAAGAAGTTGCGGGTGACGTAGCGGTCGTGCCCTTCTTCTTCGCCGCCGGTCGCGATCTTGCTTGCGACGTAGGGGCCGAGGACGAGCATGATGATCGCCGTCAGCAGCAGGTTGCCCTGCGCCGAGGACCAGACCCACCAGCCGTCGATGACCCAGAACTTGTGGTTGATGACGTGAGAGACGGGGCTCTCCGCCAGAGTCAGCAATGAGTTCACGCCGACGCCTCCGTGACCGCAGCGCCCGTCTGGCCCGCGTTGGCGGACCGCAGGACGGGAAGGAAGACCATCACCTCAGCCGCGAGGACCGCGACCGAGCTCAACAGCAGCACGCTCCAGAACCCGACCTTGTCGGGCCCGAGCGACTTGTACAGTCCAAAGCCCAGCGCCAGCGTGACGATCATGCGGACCGTCGAGGCGCCGATCTGGATGACCGCCCAGTTGAACGCCTCGCGCTCGGGGCTCATCGCGACGACCAGCAGCCCGGCGACCAGCCCGCCCAGGCACGCCGCCGCGCCCATCCAGGCGCCCTGGGCGGCGCCCATCGAGCCCACGACCCCGATCGCCACGGCGCCCGAGATCAGCCACGCCAGCGCCTCGACGCAGACGAGTCGTCGCATCGGGAACCGGATCATGGGCTGGCTCGAGACCTGGGTCATCGCTGAGAAAGGCTCCGATGGATCGCGATCAGGGGGTCCGATCCGCGACATGCGACGCGGGATTTTCTGGTCTGACCGGACCCCTGACTGCGGGGCAAGAGAATAGGACCCGTACGCCCAGTCGGCGAGTGCTCAGACCCGTCTTTCTGACTGGTCATCGCCCGCCCCGGGCTCTCCCTCGGGCTCCTGCCCGTCCCAGGTCGCTCCCGTTCCGAACCGACCCGCCCGGGCGTCCTTGGAGAAGCTCGCGTTCAGGCGGTTGGCGGCCTTGATGAACCGGACCATCCCGCCCACCAGCATCACCAGGCTCAGGCTCAGCGTCAGCCAGGGGGTGGTGTGGAAGACAAAGGTGTCCAGCACGTACCCGACCACGCCCCCCGCGACCGTGCCGTAGACAAGGTCAAGGGCCAGCGCCCACGCCCGGACCTGGCTCTGCGAGCTTCGGGCCATTACATCAGCCTTTCGAGGGCGAAGCGTTTGGCGGCGGCGAGGGCCTCGGGCGCCTTGTCCGGGTCGCTGCCCGCGCCCTGGGCCGCGTCGGGGCGGCCGCCGCCCTTGCCGCCCATGATGCCCGTGACCTCGCGGATCCATTCGCCCGCCTTGAGGCCCTTCTCGACGCAGGCCTTGGGGCTGGCCGCGAGAACGCTGACGCTGCCCGCGTCCTCGTCTGTGCTCAGGAGCATGACGGCGCTGGTCGGGCAGGCCTGGGTGATGACCCCGATCGCGGCCTGCATCGCGGCGCGGTCGCCGTCCAGGTCGATCTCGCTGACGATGACCTGCTCCATGGCGCCGGACTCGGCGATGCGGGTCGCCATCTGCTGGGCCGCGGCGGCGCGGTTCTTGGCCGCGTCCTTCTTCGCCTGCTTGACCGTGTCCTGCAGCGCCTTGAGGCGCGCGCGCAGCTGGGCGCGCTTGGGCGCGGGCAGGGTGAGCTCCTCCAGTTCGCTCATCAGGCTCTGGATCGCGGGCCCGAGGCGCGACGCGTCGGCGCCCTCGGCCTGCGCGAACTGCGACTCGAGCGTCTCGCCCGCCTGGTGCGCCGCCCTGGCCGCGACACCCGTGAGCGCCACCACCCGGCGCACGCCCTTGGCGACGGGTTCCTCAGTCACGAGCGCAAACGCCTGGGCCTGCCCGGTGGATTCAAGGTGGGTGCCGCCGCAGAACTCGACGCTGAGGCTGGCCCAGCGCTCGTCGTCCGGGTTGGCCAGCAGGTCCTGCACCTGGGCGCCCACGGAGACCACGCGGACGGGGTTGGGGTAGGTCTCGCCGAACACGGCTCGGAGCCCGTTGATCTGCCAGGCTTGCTCCAGGTCGGCAAGGTCCGCCGAGACGGGGAGGTCGTCGCTGATGAGCCCGCTGACGATCGTTTCGACCTGGGCCAGCT
>JAJDDH010000072.1 GCA_029260415.1 Phycisphaerales bacterium
GTTCTCGGGCAGGGCGAGGCGGTCGTTGACGCCGCTCGTCAGGCGAGCGACCAGGCCCGGGTGCTGGGCCTGCGTGAGGCGATCCACGGCGACAACGACGGCGTAGCTCTTTCCGCTGAGCCCGATGTACTGGGCCGGGACATCGGTCGAGCCCGTCCGCCTGGCCGATTCAGCCATGCCGCCGATCGCGGTGCCGATGATGCAGCCCTGCATCGCGCCCAGGGTTCCCAGGGCGGTGACCGCCATCAGCGCGGAAAGGCGCCCGCGTCCGCATCGTCTGTGGTGATTCATCCTGATGCCTCCCGCCCGATCAGTGCCGGGTGTCTCGCGGACCAACGGTAGCCCGCCCCCCGGGGGTTACGAGTCCCAGGTGATGATCTTGTACACCCAGGCCCCCGCGGCGCCCGCCGCCAGGGCCCACATGGACCACTTCGTGGTCATCGCCCCCAGCAGCGGCCCCAGCCGCACGCCCCCGACGGCCGAGTGCGCCCCGCCCCAGACCGTTGCCGCTGTCCCGATCACCAGCACCAGCCCCAGCGGCTGGGTCAGCAGCGAGGCAAGCAGGTCACCCCCCGCGGCGTGGGCGAAGCTGGTCGTCATCCCGCAGGTCGGGCAGGGCATGTCCAGGCTCACGGCCCAGGCGCAGTCGGGCATGCCGATCTGCGTGTGGGTCCCGTGCCCCTCGCTGGAGGGGCGGAGCAGGACCGCGATGACGAGCACGCCCATCGCCCCGCACGAGAGGATCGCTCCCAGGACCCGCATGCCCGGTTCGAGCGGCTTTCCCAGTGATGAGTTCGGGCTCGGGGGCACGCCCAACAGGATACGCCCTCGGAGCGGATCGGATCCGTCGCAGCCTCAGGCCGCGAAACGCTCCCCGGACGCGGGTGCATCGCCCTGGTCCAATCTGATGGCTGGAGTGTCGCCCGCTCCGGAGCGCCCGTGACGCTCCAGCGCGTAGAACGCCCGGAGCGAATCGAGGCCGTGGAACGGATCGATCTGGACGTTGATGCGAACCGTGACGGGGGCCGGGCCGCCGGTGCTCGAACGCAGCAGCAGGTCGTTGTGGCGCAGGCTCCGGTTGAACCCCTCGACAAGCTTGCTCGCCAGCGATCGGAGGCGCCCGTTCGAGGCGATCAGCAGGAACCGGTCGTCACCCAGGTGCCCCAGGAACGCGTCTCGTCCTGCGGCGCTCACGAGCTTGCACAGCTGCCCCACCAGCTCCTGGATCAACTCGTCGCCCAGCTCGAACCCGAACGCCTCGTTATACGACGCCAGGTTCTGGATATCGATGAACGCGGCGTCGGGCCCCGCGCCCTTGGGCGCGTCAGCGTGCCCGAACCGTTCGATCAGATCGATCACATGCTCGTCGCACCGCACACGCCCGGGCAACCCGGAGCTCTGGTTGGTCCGCGTCTGCACCGCCCGGCAGACCTCGGCCGCCGTGCTGATCAGTTCCTTAACGGTCACGATCCCGCGCACGCGCTCCCCGTCGGTCACAATGAGCGGGGCGCTGGCGTCGGAGCCGCCCCGCGCCGCGGCGATCTCGAGCGCCTCCACAATCGTCGTGCTCCCGCAGACCCGGGGAGCGTTGTCGCTCACCAGCGAGGCGATCGACAGCTCCGCCCGTCCGTCCGAGGCCGCACGGAGCACCTGCTCGCGAGAGACCCAGCCGATGGCCTCGTACCCGTCCATCGCGATCACACCGGGCAGCGAGCGATCGCGCAGGCACACCTTCGCCGCGTCGGTTGCGCTCAGCGCCGCGTCCAGGTTCGTGGCCTCGCTGATGATCGAGACCACCCCGACCGAGCGCGGGTCGCGCACCGCGCCCGTGCCCGAGTTCCAGCCGATCGACATCAGGTCCTGAAGTTCCGGGTCGAGCCGCTGGTCGTACCCGCCTGGCCTCCCGAGCAGGTAGCCCTGCCCGTACGGCACGCCCAGCTCGATCAGCGTCCCCAGCTCCTCGCGCCGTTCGATGCCCTCGGCGATGATCCGAACGCCCGACAGCCTGGCAAAGTGCACCATGAACCGGACCAGGTTCTTCTTGGCCCGGTCCTGGTCGATGTTGGCCACCAACGCCCGGTCGAGCTTGAGCCACGACGGGCGGATGCTCATGATTCGGTTGAGACCGCTCGTCCCCGCGCCCACGTCGTCGATCGCGATCTGGTACCCCTCGTCGCGGAGCTGCTGCACCTGATCCAGCACGCCCGTGTCCGCCTGCTCGTCGGACCGCTCCGTGATCTCGATCACCACGCGACGCGTCGAGATGCCAGCCTGCTTCACGCCGTCGCGCAGCGACGCGAGGAACCGCTCGTCGCAGATCACCTGCGGCGAGCAGTTCATAAACAGCAGCACGCCCTCGGGCCACTCGGACGCGGCGTTAAAGGACTGGCCCCGCGCCACGCCCTCGATGTCCCACAACATGCTCTCGTTCTCGGCCGCGTCGAACAGCGACAGCGCGTCCCCGAACCCCGAATCCGATGACGGGCGGCTCAGGCACTCGTACGCCGCGATCCGCCCGCGCCGCAGCTCGACGATCGGCTGGAACCGCGCCTCGAGCAGGCGTTCGTCCACGACACGGCGCAACGCCTGGCGTGTCATCCTGCTGTCGTTCGGAGTTGGATCGGTCTGCTCGCTGGGCATCGGCTCTCACACTGGGGCTACGAGGTGTTCCGCTCCCGATCGACCGCTTTCTGCCCCGTGTCAAGCCACCTTCGGTCGCCGGGATCCACCCGCGCACGGTTGGTCCGCCCCGGCCGCTTGTGACGGGGCGCACTCGGACCGCCCACCCACCCGGAGGGTTGGGTGTGCCGGTTCTGCGGGTTGAACTGGCTGCGAGCCCCGGGCTCAGTCGAACGAGAACACGCCCTTGCGGAACCCGTAGAGGTAGGCCACGATCGTCGTGAACAGGAAGAACAGGATCCGTCCCAGCCAGATCATGCCCTCGTGCGTGCCCGGGTCCAGGTTCGCGAACGTCAGGCCCCAGGGGTACAGGAACACCACCTCGACGTCGAACACCAGGAAGACCATCGCGATCAGGTAGAACCGCACGTTGAACCGCTTGCGGGCCGTCCCGATCGGCGTCATGCCCGACTCGTACGTCTCGCCCTTGCGGGCTCCCGCCCGCTTGGGGCCCAGCACCTGCGTCAGCACCACGTTCATCACGCCGAACCCCACGGCCGCGAGGACCATGATGAAGATCGGCAGGTAGCTCGAGAGGTCCACGCTCGCGAGCGTGAGGGTCGGTGACGACATCGATGGGGCTCTCTACAGGGTCAGTGGGACGCGATGATAGCGGTCTCCCCCTGGCGGCGCCGGCTTCCAACCGGCGCCCGGAAGCGTTCAAGCACGCCCCTGGGCCAGCAAGATGCCGGCCCCACCCAGGCCCGTCTGCCACCTTGGCAGCCCCGCCCCGCCCCTGTCCGGGCGACTGTCAGAGCGACCCCGAGGTCAACCGCCTGCAGGCCGCTCAGGGGCGATCACCCCGCGCCGGGGGCTCGGGCGCCCGTTGGCATCCCGGTTGCCATTGGCTCAGGACGAGCCGGGCTCTCATTCCCGCCTCACCATCGAACGAATCACCGGCACACCCTCTTCAGGAGCGAGCCCGTCCATGGCAACCAAAGAGCTGACATTCGACCTTGAGGCACGCCAGGCCCTGCTGGCCGGCGTCGAGAAACTCGCCAAGGCCGTCAAGGCCACCCTCGGCCCCCGCGGCCGCAACGCCGTCATCGACAAGTCCTGGGGCGGGCCCACCGTCACCAAGGACGGCGTGACCGTCGCCGAGGAGATCGAGCTCCGCGACAAGGCGGAGAACATGGGCGCCCTGCTCGTCAAGGAGGCCGCCTCCAAGACCTCCGACGACGCGGGCGACGGCACCACCACCGCCACCGTC
>JAJDDH010000073.1 GCA_029260415.1 Phycisphaerales bacterium
GTTGGCGGCCATCCGCTGGATGGTGCGGAGGGTGACGGGCTTGGTGCGGGGCTCGGCCTGAGCGTCGCTGTTGGGTCGGTCGTACACGGTGGGAGTATATGGCCCCGGGAGCGGGCGCCCAAAGCACGCGGGGCTCGCCCCGGGACGCGCCGGGCGGCTGGCGTTAGGATCTGGGCATGAGCAACCGACTCCTGAGCGTGGGCGCGATCGCCCTGGTGAGCAGCGCGGCACCGATCTGCTCGGCCCAGAGGGTCGAGGCGTGGGTTTCCGGGCTGAACAAGCCCGTTGACTTTGCGCCCGATCCGGCCAGCGAGAACCGCTTCTACGTCGTCGAGCAGGGCGGGGCGATCCGGGTGATCGAGGACGACGCGGTGCTGGAGACGCCGTACTTCACGATCGACACCTCCGACTTCACGACGCAGAACTGGGAGCAGGGGCTGCTCGGGCTCGCGTTCGATCCGGGGTACGAGAACAACGGGCTGCTGTACGTCAACTACACCCGCAAGGACGGGGCGACGCGCATCAGCCGGTTTCACGCGCCCGACGGCGACGCGGTGGACATGGACTCGGAGGAGATCCTGCTGGAGATCGAGCAGCCGTACGGGAACCACAACGGCGGGTGTATCCGCTTCGGGCCCGACGGGATGCTGTACATCGGCATGGGCGACGGGGGCTCGGCCAACGACCCGCGGGGCGCCGGGCAGCGGAAGAACACGCTGCTGGGCAAGCTGCTGCGGATCGACGTCACGGGCGAGCCCGACGCGGGCAAGAAGTACGCGATCCCGAGTGACAACCCGTTCGTGGGTGACGCGGGCGCGCGGGACGAGATCTGGGCGTACGGCCTGCGCAACCCCTGGCGCCTGGAGTTCGACAGCGAGGGCAACCTGTGGATCGCGGACGTCGGGCAGAACCGCTTCGAGGAGGTCCACGTGCAGCGGGGCGACAGCGCGGGCGGGGAGAACTACGGCTGGAAGATCATGGAGGGCGACGGCAAGTTCAAGCCCGGGCGCGCCAAGTTCCAGGACCCGCCCAAGCTGGATCCGAGCGTGCACCGCGATCGGGGGCTGGAGGCGCCCGTGTTCACGTACCGGCACCACCCGCTGGGGTCGATCACGGGCGGGTACGTCTACGAGGGCCAGACGATCCCGCGTTTGCAGGGTCGGTACATCGTCGCGGACTTCATGTCCGGGCGGGTGTGGACGTTCAAGCTGGGGTCCAACTGGCGGGCGGACGACGTGGTGGAGATCAGCCAGGCGTTCGCCGCGGGCGTCGGCCCGGGCGGGTCGGACCTGGCGATCAGCAGCGTCGGGCGGGACCACGACGGGGAGCTGTACGTGCTGGTTATGAAGGGCGGGCGGGTGTTGAAGATTTTGGAGTGATGGGCGAACAGATCTACGACGATGTGTCCGCCGCCGCCGCGTTGTTTCGGCATCAGCTTGAACTCAGGCGGATGGCGTGGTCTGAGCCCGAAGGGTGAAGGGCACGGGGCTGGCACTCGACGTGACCTTTCGCCTTCGGCTCCAGACCACGCCACCCCTGCGATCTAGACTCCGCCCATGCCAATCCTCGGCGGCGCCAACATCTCGCACGCGTACGGCAACGACGTTGTCCTGGAGAACTGCTCGATCGCGGTCGAGCCCGGGGAGCGGATCGGGCTGGTCGGTCGCAACGGGGCGGGCAAGAGCACGCTGCTCAAGGCCCTGGGCGGGATCCTGGCGGCGGACTCGGGGACGGTGACGCTCCAGCGGGGCGCCCGGGCGTCGTACCTGAAGCAGGACCCGGAGCTGGACCCGGAAGAAAGCCTCCGCGACTCGGCCGAGGGGGCGTTCGCGGAGCTGCACGCGCTGCACCACGAGCTGAACCAGGTCTTCGAGAAGATGGGGACGGTCGAGGGGGACGAGCTGACCAGGCTCATGCGCGAGCAGGAGCGCCTGGAGAAGGCGATCGAGGCGGCCGGTGGGTACGCGATCGATCACAAGATCGAGAGCGTGCTGCACGGGCTGGGGTTTACGGACGCGCAGTTCGGGATTCTGGTCAAGGACCTCTCGGGCGGGCAGAAGGGGCGGCTGGCGCTGGCCAAGGCGTTGCTGGAGCAGCCCGACGTGCTGCTGCTCGATGAGCCCACGAACCACCTTGACCTGGCGGGTCGGGAGTGGCTGGAGGGGTTCTTGCGGGATGAGTACAAGGGCGCCGTGCTGATGGTGAGCCACGACCGGTACCTGCTGGATCGGGTGGCGCACCGGATCGCGGAGGTCGAGCAGGGGCGGGTCATCGATTACCCGGGGAGCTACACGGCGTTCCGCAAGCTCCGCGCTGAGCGGCGCGAGGCACAGATGCGCGCGTACGAGAAGCAGCAGACCGAGTTCAAGCGCGAAGAGGCATTCATCCGCAAGTACAAGGCGGGCCAGCGGGCCAAGCAGGCCAAGGGGCGCGAGAGCAGGCTGGATCGGGCCAAGGCGGGCTCGACGCTGGAGCGCCCGATGGAGCTGGCGGAGCTGCGCCTGACGCTGGCCAAGGCCGAGCGGACGGGGGACATCGTCGTCACCGCCCGGGGGCTGAGCAAGAAGTACACCAACGAGGACGGCAGCGACAAGGTGCTGTTCGACGATCTGAACCTGAAGATCGGGCGCGGGGAGCGCTGGGGGATCATCGGGCCCAACGGCGCCGGGAAGACGACGCTGGTGCGCACGCTGCTGGGCGATCAGCAGGCGGACTCGGGGACGGTCAAGCTCGGGAGCAAGCTGGAGGTGGGCTACTTCCGCCAGACGGACGAGGGGCTGGACCCCGAGCGGATGCTCTATCGCCAGATGCAGGATCTGATCAAGAAGGAAACCAACGAGAAGGTGATCCTGTCGGAGCAGGAGGCGCGGAGCCTGGCCGGGGCGTTCCTGTTCTCCGGGCGCGATCAGGAGAAGGAGGTCGGGATCCTGTCCGGCGGGGAGCGGGCGCGGGTTCGGCTGGCGGCGCTGCTGGCGTGCGCCAAGAACGTGCTGGTGCTCGACGAGCCGACGAACCACCTTGACATCCCCAGCGCCGAGCGGATCGAGGAGTCACTGGCCAGCCCGGACCCGGACGACCCGAAGAAGGGGGGCGCGTTCGACGGGACGCTGCTGCTCATCAGCCACGACCGGGCGCTGATCGACGCGACGTGCGATCACCTGCTGATCCTGGACGGGCACGGGGGCGCGGAGATCTTCGCGGGGACGTACACGGAGTGGCACGAGAAGAGCACGCGGCGAGACGCGGGCGC
>JAJDDH010000074.1 GCA_029260415.1 Phycisphaerales bacterium
TCTGAAAAAGCGCCAATCAAGGCGCGAGGAGAGTAGTTTGGTCATTCCAAATGAGCGACGAGCCCCGCCGAGTGGTGCTTTTCAGGCTCAACCCGAAGGGCTGGGACTCTTTTTGTGTTCAGCGGCGTTATCAGTCGCTTATGTAGAATGACTACATTGCGCTTCTTCTGCCTTGCCGAAGACAAAAATAGCCACCAGCAGTGGCGAAGATGAAAAATAAACAGACCCTAGTGATAAATCATAATAGTGAGTAAACGAAGAGTTGTAGTTACAGGATTAGGACTTATTACCCCGGTTGGTAATAATGTCACGGAAGCCTGGAGTAACATTGTTGCTGGTGTCAGCGGTATTGCGCCATTAACACACTTTGATACCACTGATTTCTCTGTTCGCTTCGGCGGTTCCATTCGGGGCTTCAATGTCGAAGATTATATTTCCCGTAAAGATGCAAAAAAAATGGATCCATTTATCCATTACGGCATGGCAGCCGGGATACAGGCGATAGAAGACTCAGGACTGGAAATAACAGAAGAAAATGCTCACCGTGTAGGTGTTGCGATTGGCTCAGGTATTGGCGGCTTGCCGGGTATAGAGAAAGGCACGCATATAATTACCGAAGGAGGGCCTCGTAAGATTTCACCCTTTTATGTTCCGAGTAACATAATAAACATGATCTCAGGTCATCTCTCGATTAAGTATGGTGCCAAGGGACCAAATTTCGCAATAGTAACGGCATGTTCAACAGGAACCCATAATATTGGCGATGCCGGTCGTTTAATAGAGTATGGCGATGCTGATGTAATGATTGCCGGTGGTGCTGAGATGTCAACATCGCCTACGGGTCTCGCCGGATTTGCAAATGCACGTGCACTGTCTACCAATAACGATGACCCACAAGGTGCCAGTCGCCCATGGGATAAAGACAGAGATGGTTTTGTATTGAGTGATGGTGCTGGTGTTGTCGTTCTGGAAGAATATGAGTTTGCAAAAAAACGGGGTGCTAATATATATGCTGAATTAATTGGCTATGGGATGAGTGGGGATGCCTATCATATGACTTTACCCTCAAAAGGAGGAGAAGGTGCAGCGCGTTGTATGCAGAATGCAATTTATAACGCAGGTATTGAGGTGTCAGATATGGATTACATTAATGCACACGGGACCTCCACACCGGCAGGTGATGTCATCGAAAGTACTGCAATAGAGAATGTCTTTGGCAATCACGCCGGTAAAATTGCAGTCAGTTCAACCAAATCCATGGTAGGTCATCTACTAGGTGCAGCTGGAGGTGTCGAAGCAGTCTTTTCTGCGCTTGCTATTCGCGATCAGGTGGCACCGCCAACTATCAATCTGGATAATCAGGATCCTGAATGTAAATTGGATTACGTACCACATGAGGCACGTGATATGAAAATTGACGTTGTACTCTCCAATTCCTTCGGTTTTGGTGGCACAAATGGTTCGTTAATTTTTAAACGCTTATCCTGAACCTGAATTTTTAGATATTAGCTACTGTCACTAACAACCTGATCGAAACGAGAGGGTTTAGCCTTGATATCAGGCTCAACAGTAACGAAAATGAAACGTCAGCAGACTCTAATTAACGGTCAATTTGAACAGCAAGTCTCAGTTCTAAACCGAGCGCTTCAGTACGGTGATGGCTTGTTCGAAACAATTGCTGTAGTCGATGGTCAGCCTCTGGCCTGGGACAGACATATTGACCGCTTACAGGCAGGCTGTGAGCGATTGAATATTGAGTGTCCTAAGCCTTCCCAATTAGTATCAGAATCAATTCAATTGTGTGGGCAAAGCAAACTTGCAGTACTTAAACTCATTGTTAGCAGGGGTGAAGGTGGTCGAGGCTATCAACCAGCGAAATCAATGAAACCAACCCGCATATTCAGTTTGCACGATTGGCCAGACTATCCTTCTGACTATCAGAAACATGGAATAGCAGTCAGCGTGTGCAAAACCCGTCTTGGGCTTAATCCGTCCCTGGCTGGCTTAAAACATTTAAATCGACTTGAGCAGGTGCTATTAAGTCAGGAAGTTTCGCTTGCTCAAAACCCCGAAGGTCTCGCTTTAGATATCGAAGATAGAGTGATAGAAGGCAGCAAGAGCAATATTTTTATAGTCAAAAACGGACAGTTTTTAACTCCGAGTCTGGATATAGCGGGTGTCGCCGGCGTCATTCGCGGTAAAATTCTGGATATATGCAAGGCTTCAGGTTTGCTGTGTGGTGTTACTACATTATCTCTGCAAGATGTACTCAATGCAGATGAAGTATTTTTATGTAATAGCATTGTGGGAGTATGGCCGGTTTTGCAAATTGCCGATGCCGCATTTAAAACAGGTCCATATACACAGAAAATGCAGAAGCAACTTGTCAGTGAAAGTATGATTGTGATGTCATGAGAAAGTTACTGTTAATAATTTTATCATTATTAATCATTTCTGTTGCTGCAGTCGCATTCTGGATAAACAAAGACATGCACGAACAGCTTAACAATCCTCTTGCCTTGTCAGACGATACGGTATTAAAGATAGAGCCAGGTCA
>JAJDDH010000075.1 GCA_029260415.1 Phycisphaerales bacterium
TCGCCGCACAACAGCGTCAGGTCCGCGCCCCGGGCCACCTCCTTCGCCAATGTCTGCGCGTGCGCGTCCGCCTCCGCCGCGTCCTGTTCGAGACCGGGCCGGTCGAGGCAGCGGACAACCAGGCCATCAAGCTCGAGCATCGCGCCCACGTGGTCGCGCGTGGTCCCTGCCTCGTAGGCGACGAGCGAGACCCCCCGACCCGCCAGGGCGTTGACGAGCGTGGACTTGCCGATGTTGGGCGCCCCCGCAATCACGACGAGCGCCGGCTCCAGAAGGAAGCGCAGATGATCCGGGGGCACACACGACTCGGGGGGGGTGCTCTCGGGGACGCCCGTCCACCGCTCTGGCTGGGCGAGCAGCAGGTCGATCGCCCGCTCGCTCGGGGCGCTGGCCAGCGCCGCGAGCATGCGCGCCTCGACGGGCGACTCCGCCTCGGGGTACGCGTCGCAGGGATCGAGCGCCCGCTCGCAACACCCACGCTCGATCAGCGCCGATCGCAAGCGGCGCATCACGCCCGCGCCCGCGTGGGGCATCAGGTCGGCGCGCGTCGGGCTCCAGCGCACCACCAGCCCTCGGTCCACGCCCAGCAGGTCGCGGAGCAACGCCTGGCCCACGACGACAACGCCCAACCCCAGGCGGTCGAGGGCGCTGTCGAGCTCGTCCGCTTGCAGCGCGACCACCCCGATGGCGCCGGGCGTGCTCGGGGTCTGGATGGAGAACGAGGCGAGGGGCACGGGCTCAGTCGTCCGCGTCGTCGGCGTCCGCGAGCGCGCCCATGCAGCAGGTGTGGATCCCGATGAGCTGCAGGTCGGGCACGAAATGCTCGATGAACCCGTCGTCCTCGAGCACGCCCATGTCCCCCCCGGTCGCGATGACCTGCGGGTACCCGTCGTAGTGGATCGCGAACTGCTCGATCGCGGTCCGCACCATCCCGCGCAGCGCCGTCGAGACGCCCTGCTGCATGGCGCTGGGGGTGTCGCTGCCGCCAGGCCCGGCGTCGGGCGAGGGGCGTTCGAATGTGAGCCTGGGCAGGGCGGCGGTGTGCTCCGCCAGCGAGGCGAGCATCATGTTCAGCCCCGGGGCGATCAGCCCGCCGCGGAAGACCCCGTCCGCGTCCACATAGTCAATCGTTACGGCGGTCCCCGCGTCCACCACGACGCACGCCTGGCGGGCGCGGGTCGAGGCGCCCAGCGCGCTGAGCAACCGGTCCTGGCCCAGCGTCGAGGCGTCCGTCAGCGTGTGCGCCATCGGGATGGGGATGTCCCGCCCGATCCGCAGCGGGGGCGAGGGCAGGCGCTGCCTGAGCGACGCTTCCAGCACGTCGGCGACGGGGTCGTTGACCGACGCGAGGACTGTGACGCTGCCTTCTTTCGTGCCCAGCTCCGCGACCGCCCGGGCCAGCGCCTCCGCGTCGCTGTTGTCCAGCGAGCGTGGGTCGCTCAGCTCGCTGCCGGTGAAGACACCCAGGCGCGTCCGGGTGTTGCCCACCGCGACGGCGACCAGGCTCTCGGTCTCGATGGACACGCGATCGGGGCTCTGACTCATGCCCCAAGGGTAGGTTCCGGGTGACGCCCACGCCCCCACGCTACGCTCCGTCCGGGGGAATCCGGCTCCCGACTTCGCGACCACGCCCGAGCATGAGGACCAGAGGACGGATGACCCGCTGCCGAGTCGATGAGAGCCTGGAGCGGGTCGTCAGCGACGGGATGTCGTTCCCGCTGGGCGTCTACCCGGTCGAGCAGGTCCAGCCCCAGCAGGGGTACACGATGGAGTTCGAGCCCTCCGACGGCGACGAGGCCGGGGGCGACTGGGAGGAGTGGCCCGACCGGTACGTGTTTGACATCGTGATCACGTCCGAGCGTCTCGAGAGCCTGTGCCGCCAGCTGTTCTCGCTGCTGCCCGGGCGTGTGTTCCCGATCATCGACTACATCGGGCACGACGCGTACCGGGAGATCGATCCATACATCGCCTACGAGCTGGTCGGGCAGGACCGGGTGATGGACGCCCTGCGCCGGTACCGGGACTTCTTCCTCGAGGACGGCATGGTCGGGTTCGGCGCGATGTGCGACGACCCGTTCATCTATGTCTTCATCGACGAGCACAAGATCATCACCGTCCGGGTCACGCCCGAGTTCAAGCCCCGGGTCGAGAAGATCCTGGCGGCGTTCGATCTGGACGAGATCGACGAGCCCCGGGGCGCCGACGCGACCGCCCACGAGCACCGGGGGGTGCTGCTGGCGCCCCCGGAGCGTCCGGAGCTGCTTTCTGGTGAAGAAATTGTGGAACACCTGCGCGATGAGTGGCGCCTGATCCTCAACGTGGACGCCGACGAGAACCTTGACGACGAGGGCAACGAGCTGGGGCAGACCGACTGGCGGTGCCTGGTGCGGTGCACGTCGGAGAAGGAGCCCCGAGAGCGGTACATGGAGATCGTGCTGCGGGCGTCGAGCCTGAGCGAGGCCGAGGAGGTGGCTTCTGAGGTCGCCTCGGGCCAGATCGACCGGGAGAGCGCGGGATCGTGGGTGGATCTGATCATCGTCGCCGGGGACCGGATGCGCCCGGAGCAGACCGCTGAGCTGCTCGAGGCGGTGGGCGGGGGCGAGCTGGCCATCCCCGAACACGGCGTCCTGTCGGTCCGCTGGCTCTGACGCCAACTCGCCCGGAACCGGGCGGAGCGACCCGTCGAAGGGGAGAACGGGAAGGTTCTCGGCCCCGCTTCCGAGAGCCAGACAAATGCCGAACTGGGAAAATCGGCATCGACAAAGGTTTGCGATCCCTAGTCCGCGTCGCTATCTTCTCGGCCCTGGGCCGAAACGGTCCGCGTCGCGGGTGGGACGGGTCAATCGTCGGGAGGCGAAGGCCCACACGCAGACGCCGCGGGTTGGGTC
>JAJDDH010000076.1 GCA_029260415.1 Phycisphaerales bacterium
GCCGCGGCGATCGCGACGCGCTGGGCGCCCCGCGCGTCGAGCAGGCGTTCGTGCCGGTCGATAAGCTCAAAGACGAGTCGCGCGAAAGAAGCCTGGGCGGTCTCGTCGAGCGTCGGGGTGGTCGGCATCGCTGTGGTCATGTCGCCCTCCGTGGCGTTGCGGCGCGTCAGGCGCCCTGTCCGAGTCGTTCGAGCATGCTGTTGGCCAGCCGGTCAACCAGCGGGAACCGTGATCCGTGGACGATGTCCTGCGCGACGCGCGCGTCCATCATCGAGCCGAACTGCTTCTCCGCGGCGGTCGGCCCGAAGGGGGGCGCCGCGGTGTTGGTCTCGCGCAGCTGCGCCAGCACGGGCTGGACGAGCGTGATCGCGACGAGCTGCTCCGCGGCGTTGCGGGCCGCGGCCTCGTCGGACTCGGGCGTGATCTCCCGCGCCCGGTTGAGCGCGCCGGCAAACTGGTTCTGCGTCGTCGCCAGGCGCTGCCCGGCGTCGGCGATCGAACCCGTGAGCGGGCCGTGCGCGCTGGCGCTGAGCCCCGAGCTGGAGATTGCGGAAGTCGTGTTCATGGGTCAGTCGATGATGAGGCGGGCGTGGAGCTTGCCGGCCTTGTGGAGCATCTGCAGGATCTGGATCTGGTCGTTGGCGGGGACCGCGAGCTGGTTGAGGGCGCTCTGCAGGTCCTGGATCCGGGCCATGTCCGTCTCGCGGGCGCCCGGGCCGATCGCGGCCCAGCGTGACTTCTCGACGAGCGGGTCCGCGGCGGTCGGCTCGGGGGTGGGGATCGTCGTCGTGATGACCAGGTCCTCGTGGGTGATCACCGCGGGGCTGATGCGGACGTCGCCCGAGACCATGATCTGCCCGGTGCGTGTGTTGCAGATGACCTGCGCGGGCAGCCCGAGGCGGTTGGATGAGATGCTGGTGCCCATGACGTCGCCGACGAACCCGGCCGGGGCGCGCCGCTCGGACTCGGGCACGGTGACCAGGATCGTGCGCTCGTCGATGACCTTGGCGATTTTCTCGCCGATGGTGCGGGTGGTGAGCAGGTACTCGTCGTTGATCGCGCCCGCGACCTCCGCCGCGGCGCGGAACCCGGCGTACGGCGGGTCGAGCACGAGCTCAAAGGAGGTCTTGACGTCGGGGGTGGTGACGATGTCCTTGGCGATGTAGGCCCCGCCGGGGAGGAAGCCGGTGGTGGGGTTCTCCTGGGATTCGACGATGACCTGCCCCTGGGCGTAGGCCCAGACGCCCGAGCCCGGGATGGGGGCGGTCAGCGGGGAGATGTAGAGGACGCCGCCGTCGAGGCTCGAGGCGGAATGGATCACGCTCACGCGGACGTCCAGCTCGTCGTCCTTGCGGGCGCCCTCTCGCGGGACCTGGCAGGTGACCATGACCAGGGCGACCGAGCGGGACTTGGCCAGCTCGGACAGGTCGGGGATCGGGTTGCCGTTGCGGCGGAGGACCTCGGCGATGGGGCGGGCGACGGCCAGCTCCTTGCCCGAGTCGCCCGTGCCGTTGAGGCCCACGACGAGCCCCAGGCCCTGGAGCACGGAGATGCCCTGGCCCTTGATGCGGGCCATCTCGCTGATGTGCAGCGACTGGGCGAGGCCCGGGGGGGCGATCAGCCCGAGGCTGAGCAGGGCGAGGATGGCGGTGAGTCGGCGCATGGGGACCTCCATGCACGCGGTACGCAATCGTGGCGCCAGAACGATCGGACTCGCCCGGGGCCAGAGTTGCGCCTTCAACGCGGGCGGGCACGCTCCCGGCGCAGTTCGTGCGCCGGAGAACGCCCCGCGGGCCCGATCCCGTTCGGCACGCCAGTTGTGTTGGGTGTGTGGGGCGGAGCCCCGATTGGAGTCCGGACACCATGAACTACGGCCTGCAGATCTCGGCCTCGGGCGTTCTGACGAGCATGTACCGACAGGATGTGCTCTCGAACAACCTGGCCAACATGTCCACTGTGGGCTACAAGCCCGACATCCCCACGACCATGCAGCGCGATCCCGCGCGCATCGAGGACGATCTGGGCTTCATGCCCAGCAACAGCATGATCGAGCGACTGGGCGCGGGCGTGCTCTCGGCGCCCAACCGCGTCTCGTACGCCCAGGGCGCCCTCGAGACGACCGATCGCCCGCTCGACCTGGCGATCGAGGGCGACGGGTTCTTTGTCGTCCGCAACGACGGGCCCGGTGCGGGCGGTGTCCAGGTCCGCCTCACCCGCGACGGGCGGTTCTCGCTGGACAGCTCCGGGCAGATCGTCATGACCACCACCGGGCTGCCTCTGATGGACACCCGAAACCAGCCCATCACCCCGCCCAGCGCCGGACCGATCGGCGTCGCGGTGGACGGGACCATGATGCAGGACGGCGAGATCTTCGCCCAAGTGCAGGTCGCTGATGTTCCCGACCGCTCCGTCCTGAAGAAGGAGGGCGCCGGGCTTTTCGCGCCCAGCGCGGCGGGGGTCTCGAGCATCTTCACCATCCAGGGGCGTGTCCGCCAGGGGAGCGTTGAGGGCGCCGCGGTCAACGAGATCGACGCCATGATGCAGGTGACCAGCGCCTCCCGGGCCGCCCAGACCAACATCGGCATGATTACCTACCACGACCGGCTCATGGAGCGGGCGATCAACACCTTCGGACGCTCCGCGTAACCGGATTAAGGAAGCACAGGCATGGCCATCATCGCCCTCCAGTCCGCGTCCAGCGGGCTCAACTCGCTCAACACCAAGCTCGACGTCATCGCCAACAACCTGGCCAACGTCGAGACGGCGGGCTTCAAGTCCAGCCGCACCAACTTCCAGGACCAGCTCTACATCGAGCGGGCGCAGCCGGGCGTGGAGAACGCCAACGGCGACCAGCGTCCGACCGGGCTGTACATAGGCCTGGGCGTCAAGACCTCGGGCACCCACCTGGACTTCGGGCAGGGCGCCCCGATCACGACCAACCGCGAGCTGGACCTGACCATCGACGGGCTGGGCTTCTTCCAGGTCGAGGTCGAGTCGGACCTGGCCTCGGACGGCACCGCCTACACCCGCTCGGGCGGGTTCGCCCTCAACTCCGACGGCGAGCTCGTGCTCGCCAGCGACCAGGGGCGGCGCCTGAGCCCGGCGGTGACCGTGCCCGACAACACCACCAAGATCGATATCGACCAGAACGGGCGCGTCTTCGCGACCACCGCTGGCGCGCTGCAGCCCACGGAGGTGGGCCAGCTGCAGATCGCGGCGTTCGTCAACCCCGCGGGCCTCAAGCAGGTGGGCGAGAACCTCTTCCTCGAGTCCGCCGCCTCTGGGCCGCCCAGTGAGGGCAACCCGGGCGAGGACCAGCGCGGGCGGATCCGCCAGGGGCAGCTCGAGGGCTCCAACGTGGACCCCACGCGCGAGCTGATCGAGCTGATCCGCACGCAGCGGGCGTTCGAGATGAACTCGCAGTCGATCCGCGCGGCCGACGAGGCCCTCCAGACCGTCGGACAGCTCAGGCGATAAGGAGCACCGCCCGTGAAGTGTGAGTGGAGACTCATCCCGATTGTGATTGGCCTGTTGAGCGCGATGGCTGCGGCGGGGACCGTCGAGCTGCGCTCCGTGGCCCGGGTCGAGCCCGGGCGCGACGTGACGCTGCGCGACATCGCGGTGCTCAGCGGCGCCGACGCGCTGGCGCTGGGCGACCTGGTCGTGATCAAGGGCGATGACCCGGCGCTGGCTCGCCCGCCCGCCCGGATCGAGATCGACCGGCTGCGGATGCTCATCGACGCCCGGGGCGTGAACTGGGGTCTGCTGACCCTGCGGGGCGGGCGCTGCGATGTCCGCCTCAAGGCGGTGGAGCCCGTGATCCCCGAACGCTCAGCACAGACCCCGGGGCTCACGCCCAGGGCGTCAGCCGGGCCATCGGTCCGGACGTTCATCGAGGGGCGGCTGCTCGAGACGTTCGGGGTTTCGGACCCCGCGACGGCGCGCTTCCGCTTCGAGGAGCGCGACGAGGACCTGCTGTCGATGGGACTGGAGGGGCGCCTGCTGGAGGTGTACACCACGGGCTCGTCGTCGCGCGTGCCCGTGTCGGTGACCATCTACGAGGGCGAGCGGCAGATCGAACGCCGTCATATCCGCGTGGAGATGCTCATCGAGCGCGACGTGTGCGTGCTGAGTGTGCCGATGCGCCGGGGGGAGCTGATCGGTTCAGAGTCGATGACACGAGAGCTTCGTTGGCTGACGCCCGACGTGCGCCCGCTGACGCCGGAGGAGGCGACCGGCTCTGAGGTCCGCTCGGGCGTGGAGGCGGGCGTAGTGCTCAGCGAGCACCACGTCGAGGCGCCGATCGTGGTTCGCCGCGGCGGGCTGGTGACGGTCCATTACCTCTCGGGCCAGATCATCCTCAAGACGCGGGCCAGGGCGATGAGCGACGGGCGCCTGGGCGAGCGGATCAAGTTCGAGGTGCTGGGCACCAAGCGTCGGTTCATGGCGCGCGTGGACGCGTCGGACCGGGCGATCGTGCAGAGCGAGACCGAGGAGCCCGGGCTCCTGCTCGATGAGCGAGCGGGCACAGAACCATCGGCCCCCGCCGGCGCGCAACGCCCGGGCGTGGCG
>JAJDDH010000077.1 GCA_029260415.1 Phycisphaerales bacterium
AGGATCAGTTCGCCGATCTGCACAAGTTCGGCTCGGTCGACTTCGCGTACAACTACTCCGAGAAGAATCGCTTCCGCGTGAACCTGTTCCAGGCGCGGGGCAAGCTCTCGGTCGCGGCCCGCAACATCACGAGCAACATCCTGCCCTTCGAGGGGCTGCACCTGCCCCCGATCATGTCCGACATCGCGATGCAGCCCCAGGGCATCGTGCTGCTGTGCGGCGTGACGGGCTCGGGCAAGTCCACGACCATCGCTTCGATGCTCGACTACGTCAACGCCCGCAAGAGCGTGCACATCGTGACGATCGAGGACCCGATCGAGTACATCTTCGAGGACAAGAAGGCGACGATCAACCAGCGCGAGATCGGCATCGACTGCCTGGACTTTAAGATCGCGCTCCGCGCCCTCGTGCGTGAGAACCCGGACGTCGTGCTCGTGGGCGAGATGCGTGACCAGGAGACGTTCGAGGCGGCGCTGCACGCGGCCGAGACGGGCCACCTGGTGTACGGGACCATCCACGCGTCGAGCACGACGCAAACGTTCAGCCGTATTTATGGTCTCTTTCCGTCGGAAGAGGTCGAGCAGGTCCGCAAGATCCTGGGCTACCAGATGCGGGCGTTCGTGTACCAGAAGCTCCTGCCCACGCTGCACGAGAAAATCCACCGCATCCCGGCGCTGGAGATCCTCATCGGCAACGCGGTCGTCCGAAAGTTCGTCCTCGACGAACGCGAGGGCGAGATCCGCGACGTGCTCAACTCGATCGAGGCCCGCCAGGTCGGGATGATCGACTTCAACGACTCGCTCGTGCGCCTCGTCGAGGAGGAGTACATCCACATGCGTGTCGCGCAGGAGAACTCGCCCAACGTGGACGACCTGATGATGAAGCTCAAGAAGCTCAAGTGACCCGCGTCGTCCCCCGCATCGCTCCGAAACCCTCCACCAGGAAACTCCCCCGGTGAGCACCTTCACAGAACCAACGACCCTGGCCTCGATCCTCCCGCCCGCGGGCGGGCTGCTGACCCTCGGCGAGGCGGCCCACCAGCTCGTCTCGTGGTGGAAGCCGCTGCTGCTGTTCGCGCCGTTCGTCGCGTGGGCGTGGCTGGTCTCGACGGTCTTCGACAAGCACGCCTCACGCTTCTTCCTCGGTCGAGAGAAGTGGAACGCGATCCACCTCATCGCGGGCGTCATCGCGCTCGCGGCGGGGTTCCTCATGCCCGTGCCGGGCATCGGGGGATTCCTGGCGGGGTTCGTCGCGGTCCTGCTGATCCTCGGGCTGGACATCGGGCTCTTCGCGGCGATCACCAACAAGGACGAGCGCGTCCCCGAGAGCCAGCGCCTGAGCCTGGACTTCTCCAAGTTCAGCGACGCCCGCGACGCCCGCTCGGCCAGCAAGCAGCAGGCGACGGTCCAGCTCGAGATCAAGAACGCCTCGGGCATCGCGGTCAAGGCGCCCCAGAAGGAGTCGCCCGAGTACAGCGTCCGGGCCAACGCCGAGCAGATCTTCATCAAGGCCAGCCAGGTGCGCGCGTCGCAGGTGGACTTCGCCCCCGCGAGCGAGTCGGCGTACGCCGCGTCGTACCTGATCGACGGCGTCCGCCAGGCGGGCGACGCGATCCCGACCGCCGAGGCCCTGTCGCTGATCGATTTCTGGAAGTCGTGCGCCGAGCTGGACCTGAAGGACCGCAGGCGGAAGCTCAGCGGCAAGATCAAGGTCTCGGGCGGGGTGGGCGAGACGGGCGTCAAGATCGTGACCAGCGGGTCCAAGAGCGGCATGCGCCTGACGATGCTCTTCGACCCGGACAAGGCCGTGCGTCGCCCGCTGGAGCAGCTCGGGTTCCTCGATCAGCAGCTGAGCGACATGAAGAAGCTGGGCGAGATCGAGGGCGGCGTGGTGCTGCTCGCGGCGCCCAGCGACCACGGGCGCACCACCACGGGCTACAGCGTGCTCAACCTGCACGACGCGTACACGCAGAACGTGCAGACGGTCGAGGTCGAGAAGGAGGACGGGCTCGAGGGCGTCCGCCAGATCGAGTTCAAGCCCAGCGAGGACGGGCCGGACTTCGCGTCGACCGTGCGGTCGGTGCTGCGGCGCGACCCGGACGTGGTGAGCGTGATGGAGCTGCCCGACGTGGAGACGGCCAAGGAGATCGCCAAGGCGGACCTGGCCCGATCGCGGGTGTACGTGTCGATCAAGGGCGACGGGGCGCTGGCCTCGGCGCAGCTGTGGGTCAAGGCGGTGGGCGACGCGAACATGGCGGGCAAGGGCCTGACGGGCCTGGTCGCGCAGCGCCTGCTGCGGAAGCTGTGCGACAACTGCCGCGTGCCCTACCAGCCGCCGCCGGAGATCCTCACGAAGCTGGGGCTGCCCGCGGACAAGGTCAAGCAGCTGCACAAGAAGGGCGGGCAGGTGCTCATCCGCAACAAGCCCGAGGCGTGCCCGGTCTGCCAGGGCCTGGGCTACGTGGGCCAGACGGGCGTGTTCGAGGTCTACCTGCTCGACGACGAGATGCGTTCGCTCGTGTCCAAGCAGGACTGGATCGGGCTGCGGACCGCGCTGCGCAAGACGCAGCGTCCGTCGATCCAGCAGGCGGCGCTGCGCAAGGCCGTCGAGGGCGTGACGAGCATCGAGGAGGTCATGCGGGTGACCGCGTCGAGCTCGGCCAAGCCGAGTTCAAAGACCAAGCCGGCCAAGTCGAGCGAAGCCCCGGCCAGCGCCGGGTGAATCGGGTCAGAAGAACCAAGTTCGTGGGATCGAGGAGTCAGCCATGCTGATCGTGTTCAACCTGCTCGTGGTCGCCGGGGTGTTGGGGCTGGGGTATCTCTGGATGACCCGGGGGTTCTTCAACGCCTTCCTGCACCTGCTGTGCACCATCGCGGCGGGCGCCATCGCCTTCGCGTTCTGGGAGACGCTCTCGCACCTGCTGCTGGGCGTGCTGCCCACGTCCGGCTTCGCCCGGTTCCTGCACGGCATGAGCTGGGGCCTGGGCCTGCTGGTCCCGTTCCTGCTCTCGCTCGTCGTCCTGCGAGTGATCCTTGACAAGACGGTCAAGGCGAACGTCACGCAGACCAACGCGGTCGATTACGCGGGCGGGGTCGTCTGCGGCGTGCTGGCCGCGGCGATCTCCGTGGGCTTCCTCGTGCTGAGCATCGGCTACTTCCGACTGGGCTCGGGGTTCCTGGGGTACCAGCCCGCGTGGTATTCCGAGGGCCGCAACGGGAGCATCGTCCGCAAGGACAAGCTCTGGCTGCCCGTGGACTCGATCGTCGCGAAGCTGTACGGCTCGATGAGCGAGAACGCGCTGGCCAGCAGCGAGCCGCTGACCAAGTGGCGCCCGGACGTCGAGCTCACCGGGTTCACCGCTCGCATGAGCCCGGGCAACGGCGCGGGTCGGAACACGTTCAACCACGACGATTTCAGCCTCTTCCGCGCGTACACCGTCGGGGCGCCCAACACACCCGCGCGTGATCTGCTCAGCGACACGTTCGACGAGACGCCGCAGAAGTACGAGACGCTCTCGGGCGAGGGCGTGAGCACGGGCCAGCTCTACGGGTACATCCTGGACTTCCGGGCGGGTGCCAAGGAGGACTCCAAGGGCGCGCAGGTGCTCATGTCCAACGGGCAGATCCACCTGATCGCGGAGAAGACCGACGACAGCGCCGATGGCCCGCGC
>JAJDDH010000078.1 GCA_029260415.1 Phycisphaerales bacterium
TGCACGGAGACGAACAGCACGCCCCCCGCGATCAGGAGCATGATCACGATGACCACGAACGGGAACGGTCGTCTGTCGGCCATGGGCCAGTCTCCCCGGCGCCGCCCGCTCGGGCGGCGCCATGTGTATCACCAGATTCAACCACACGGGGCGCCATCCCGCAAGCGGGGGGTCAGTCGTCGTGCCCGTGACCCTCGAACGCCGCGATGACCTCCTGCTGGATGTGCGGCGGGGTGTTCTCGTCGTGCGAGTACTCCATCGTGTACGAGCCCGCGCCCTGCGTCATGCTCTTGAGCTCGTTGGAATAGTTCTGCAACTCGCTCAGCGGCGCCTGCGCGATCACGGTGCACATGTCCCCCGCGAGCATCTTCGTGTCCTGCACACGCCCGCGCTTGGTGGACAGATCGCCCGCGATATCGCCCATCGAGCCCTGGGGCACCGTTACCTCCAGGATCACGAACGGCTCACGCAGCACCGGGCGGGCCTTCTCGATCGCGTCGATGAACGCCCGCTTGCCCGCGGTGATGAAGGCGATCTCCTTCGAGTCCACGGCGTGGAACTTCCCGTCGTAGACCTCGACCTTGACGCCCGTCATCGGGTAGCCCGCGACGGCGCCGTGCGACAGGATCGAGCGGATGCCCTTCTCGATCGCGGGCATGAACTGTCGGGGGATCGAGCCCCCGACGGTGGCGTTGACAAACTCGAACTCGGCCTCGCTGCCCTCGGGCAGGGGCTCGACGCGGAGGTAGACCTCGCCGAACTGACCCGCGCCACCGGTCTGCTTCTTGTGCCTGTGGTGCCCGTCGCCCTTGCCCGAGATGGTCTCCTTGTACGCGACCTTGGGCGGCTCGGTGAGCAGGTCCATCTTGTAGTGCTCGTGGAGCTTCTCAAGGATCACGCGCAGGTGCAGCTCGCCCAGCCCCCGCATGACCGTCTGCTTGGTCGCGGCGATGCGCTCGACGACGAAGCACGGGTCCTCGTCCTGGAGCTTGGCGATGACGGTGCCGAACTTGGACTCGTCGGCGTGGTTCTTGAGCTCGATCGCGAGCCCGTACATGGGCTTGGGCAGGGGGAGGGGGCGGAGGTGGATGCCCTCGCCGGTCTTGCCGTCGTGCAGGACACCGTCGTAGTGGATGTCGTCGACCTTGGCGATGGAGCCGATGTCGCCGGGCCCGAGCTCGGGGGCGTCCTCCTGGCTCTTGCCCTGCGTGCGGATGAGCGAGCCCACGCGCACGCCCTTCTTGTTGTCCGAGATGCGGACCTCGGTCTTGGCCTTGATCGTGCCCTGGTGCACGCGGAAGACGCCCAGCTTGCCCACGAACGGGTCGGTGGAGACCTTGAAGCAGTGGGCGATGAGGGGCTTGCTGGCATCCGGCTCGGGATGGAACTCGGACTCGTGGACCTCGCCGTCGTCCTCGCCCGAGGGGTCGCGCTTGAGGAACGTCCGCGGGTTGCCCTCGAGCGGGCTGGGCAGCAGGGAGGCGAAGACGTGCAGCAGCGCGTCCACCCCAGCGCCCGACTCGGCGCTGACAAAGCAGATCGGCACGAGGTGACCTTCCCTGAGCGCCTGCTCGAAGGCCTCGTGCACGGCGTGCTTGTTGAGCGCCGCGGCGTCGCCCTTCTCCAGGTACTCCGCCATCAGCTCCTCGTTGACCTCGACGACCTGCTCGATGATCCGCGTGTGCGCCTCGTCGGGCGAGCTGAACATCGTCTCGCCCGAGTGGTCCTCGCCGAAGACGTCCACCACACCCGAGCGGTCGGACGAGGGGATGTTGATGGGCAGGCAGACCGACCCGAACTCGGCCTGGACAGCTTTCACGACGCCCTGCAGGTCCGCCTGCTCGTCGTCGATCTTGTTGATCACGATCGCGCGGGGGAGGTTCCGCTCCTTGCTGACCTTCATCATGCGCCGCGTCATGGGCTCCACGCCCTTGTGGGCGTCGATGACGACGACCGCGGTTTCCACGGCGGGGAGGCAGGCGATGGCGTGCCCGGCAAAGTCCGACAGGCCCGGTGTGTCAATGCAGTTGACGAAGTGACCCTCGTGCTCGAAGTGCAGGACCTCGGGCTTGAGCGAGTGGTGGTGGTGCTTCTCTTCGTCGGACCAGTCGGAGATCGTCGTGCCGTCGGTGACGCTGCCCATGCGCTGGATCGTGCCCGTGCTGAGCAGGAGGCGTTCGGAGAGGGTCGTTTTGCCCGAGCCGGTCTGCCCGAGCAGGGCGATGTTCCTGATGTCGGCGGGGTCGCGTACAGCCATAGGTTGTTCTCCTTCCGGATGCCGCCGGGCGAGCGACGCGGACGACCGCCCATGGGGGGGCGGGCATGGCGTCGGGTCCGTCCGGCGTTGGGATGTGTGCAGGCGGCGCCCGAACCTCCCTGTCGAGCGGACCGCCGGTCTTGACTCGGTCGCAGTCTACCGCGCCGGGCCCCCTTTGAACGAGCCCGGAGTTGGGTCCGAGAGGTGTTCCGGGGCCTCCGGGCGCCCATAAAGACCCTTGCCGGCGTCGCTTGGCGAGGGGGTCCGCCCGCAGAATCGGCACAATCGGCACTTTCGTTGCCGCCCACTGGGGCGCGTCGTATGGTCGGGGTATGACATCAGACTCGTCGCCCACGCGCCAATCGGGAGGGGTCCCCGGCGCGTCCACCAATGTCGCCCCCACCCGCCCGGTCGAGGTGGTCGCGCCCGAACGGACGCCGACCCGGGCGATGACGCCCGAGCTGACCGAGCTCATCCGCCCGCGCCGCCCGCACGACGACCTGGGCTTCGACGAGCTGGAGCGCCGGTACAACTTCAACAAGACCACCGACCGGCGGCGCGTCTTCGCGAGGCTGGTCATCAAGGAGATCGAGCGTGTCCGCGCCGAGAAGGGCGGGCCCGTCCGCGTGCTGGACATCGGCTGCGGGCGCGGCATCGGTCGCGAGCTGGGCTACACCGAGGCGATGGGCGCCC
>JAJDDH010000079.1 GCA_029260415.1 Phycisphaerales bacterium
CTCGCCGAACAGGCGGAACCCCTTGCGCCGCAGGATCTGCCCGCCGAGCGTGGGGTCGTCCACGGCCAGGGCGATGGTCGCGGCGCCGTTGGGCTTGACCATCAGCGGGTAGGCGAAGTGGATGTTCAGCTCCGCCCCCAGCAGGCTCAGGCACATGCCCGAGAGCGTGCACCCATCGCCCAGCTCCACCACCAACACGTCGTGCTCGGCGAACGGGAGCCCGTCCTCACGCAGCAGCTTCTTGGCCAGCTGGGCGTTGTTGGCGATGATCCGGACCACGGCGTGATCCGACGCCTCGTGCACCGACAGGGCGCAGATGTGGCAGGGGGACTCCTCGAAGTTCTCGACGAGGTCCAGCAGCTTGCCGACCTTGTTGGACAGGAAGACGCTGAACTGCGTCACGGTCGGCGGTGAAAACCCACGCGCGGTCTCGGGCGCCACTGCCTCGCTGCTCATCCGGTTCCTTCCTGACAGCTCCGGCGCGGGCAGACACGCCCACACCCCACCCCGGGAAGGATACCCACCCCGAGGAGACATCCCTGCTCCTCTACGCCAACGCCCCAATCTACCAGTGTTTACGGCGTTGGGACACCCTCGGACATGAAAAACACGCCCAGAGTGGGCGTGCTCGGAGGGATTCTGGTTTGGCGGGTCGAGTCAGACGGCGAAGCTGGAGCCGCAGCCGCAGGACGTCGTCGCGTTGGGGTTCGTGAAGACGAACCCGCGCCCCATGATCTCGTCCTTGAAGTCCACGGTGGTGCCCGAGAGGTAGAGCAGGCTCTTGGGATCGCAGATGATGGTGACGCCGTGCTGCTCGAAGGCCTCGTCCGAGTCCTTCTGGGTCTCGGTCAGGTCGAGGATGTAGCTAAAGCCCGAGCAGCCCCCGCCCTTGACGCCGACGCGCAGGCGGACCTTGCTCGCGTCGAGTTCCTGCTCGCTGACGATCTTCTTCACCTCGCGGGCGGCGCCCTCGGTCAGGATGATGTCGTTGCTCGTCGCGGTCTCGGTCTGGGTGCTCATGGTCTGGTCTCCGTGCGTCCCTGCGTGAGATACTACGCACGCGGGTGTCGGTCAGTTCGCCCGCGGGCTCGACCCAAACCCGGCACTGGGGGACGGGCGGTCCGAGAAGTGGGGGGCGTGATGGGGGTCAGTTCTCGATGCCGTTCTTCTTCTTGTAGTCGGCAATCGCGGCGCGGATCGCGTCCTCGGCCAGGACCGAGCAGTGGATCTTGACCGGGGGGAGGCTCAGCTCCTCGACGATCTGCGTGTTTTTGATCTCCAGCCCCTCGTCCACGGTGCGTCCCTTGAGCCACTCGGTGGCGAGGGAGGACGAGGCGATGGCGCTGCCGCAGCCGAAGCACTTGAACCTGGCGTCCTCGATGTTGCCCTGGTCGTCGACCTTGATCTGGAGCTGCATCACGTCGCCGCACTCGGGCGCGCCGACGATGCCCACGCCCACGTCCTTGCGCTGCTTCACCTCGGCGGTGGTGCCGAAGTTGCCGACGTTGTTGGGCTTCTCGTAGTGCTGGATGACTTTGTCGCTGTATGCCATGTCAGGCTCCTTGCCTGTGAGAGAATCGGATTCAGTGCGCCTGCCACTCGATCTTGGAGACGTCGATGCCTTCCTGGTGCATGTCGTAGAGCGGGCTCAGGTCGCGGAGCTTGCGGACCGCCTCGACGATCTTGTTCGCGGCGTAGTCCACCTCTTCCTCGGTCGTCCAGCGACCCAGGCTGATGCGCAGCGAGCTGTGCGCCAGGTCGTCGCCCACGCCCAGGCCCTTGAGCACGTAGCTGGGCTCGAGGCTGGCGCTCGTGCAAGCGCTGCCCGAGCTCATCGCGATCTCCTTGGTCGCCATCATCAGGCTCTCGCCCTCGACGAACCCGAACGAGATGTTCGTCAGGTGGGGCATGCGCCGCTCGGGGTGCCCGTTGACCTGGACAACGTCCAGCTCGCTGACGACCTTGTCCTCGATCTTCTTGCGCAGGGCGAGCAGGCGGTCACGCTCGGAGTCCATCTCCGCGGCGCACAGCTCGCAGGCCTTGCCCAGGCCCACGATGCCCGTGACGTTGAGGGTGCCCGAGCGGAAGCCTCGCTCCTGCCCGCCGCCCTCCTGGAGCGCGACGAGGCGGATGCGCGGGCGACGCCTGCGAACGTACAGCGCGCCCACGCCCTTGGGCCCGTAGATCTTGTGCCCGCTCATGGAGAGCAGGTCGATGTTGTCCGTGTTGACGTCGGTGGGGGCCTTGCCGACCCACTGGGTCGCGTCGGTGTGGAAGACGACGTTCTTCTCGTGGCAGAGCGCGCCGATCTCTGGGATCTCGCTGATCACGCCGATCTCGTTGTTGGCCCACATGATGGTGACGAGGATGGTGTCGTCGCGCATCGCGCCCTCGACCATGGCGCGGGTGATCACGCCGTCGGGCCCGGGCTCGAGGTAGGTGACGTCGAAGCCTTCCTTCTCGAGGCGCTTGCACGGGTCGAGCACGGCCTTGTGCTCGATGATCTCCGTGATGATGTGCCCGCGGGGCTTGCCCTCGCCCGGGCCGGCCTTCTGGTACATGTTGGCCGCGCCCTTGATCGCGATGTTGTTGCTCTCGGTCGAGCCCGACGTGAAGATGATCTCCTTGCGGTCGGCGCCGATGAGCGAGGCGACCTGGCGCCTGGCGTTGTCCACGGCGTCCTCGCCCTCCCACCCGAAGGAGTGGTTGCGCGAGCCGGGGTTGCCGAACTTCTCGGTGAAGTACGGCAGCATCGCCTCGACGACGCGGGGGTCGCACGGCGTCGTCGCGGCGTGGTCCATGTAGATCGGAAGCTTCAGTGTCATCAATCGGGCTCCAGCCATCCGCTGGGCTCGCGGGGCGAGCTGCGGGCGTCTATTCAGGACAAGGATGTCCTGAGTCTTAGAATCATTCTAGAAGATGGTAGGGAGGCGCCCGCGATTCGACCACACTCGGGCGAGGCTAGTCCTCGGGGCGGACGTACCTGAGCTCGACCCGGTTGCCCGAGGCGTTGTGGGCGACCTCGGTCATGTACGCCCGCATGAGCATGATCCCGCGTCCTGAGGGCAGGGCGAGGTTCTCGTCGAGCGTGGGGTCGGGGACCTTGTCGGGGTTGAAGCCCGGGCCCTGGTCCTCGACGCGGATGATCACGATGCTGGGATCGACCTCGTACTCGACGCGGACCTCCAGGTCATCATCCATGCCCTGGTGCCCGTGGTGGAAGGCGTTCATGAGCGCCTCCTCGAAGGCGAGCTTGATCGCGAAGCGCGAGGGCTTGGGGTAGCCGGCGCGCTCGACGGCCTCCATCAGCGCGCTCTGCAACGCGTCGATGCGGTCACGGTCGTGAGGCAGGCTCACGTTTGCCGTGTCGGCGTGCGGGCTCGGGTTGGCGCCGTTGCTGGCACTCATGCGACGTGATCGCGCTGTCAGGCGAAGGCCTTGAGCGCGTCGTCCGTGGTCTCGTGGATCTCGAAGAGCTTGTTGAGGCGTGTGATCATGAACACCTCGTAGATCTGCGGGTCGATGTTGGCCAGGCGCAGCGCCCCGCCCTTGGCCTTGACCTTGTTGTTGATGGTGATCAGCGCGCCCAGCGCGGCCGACGAGAGGTGGTCCACGTTGGAGAAGCTCAGCAGCAGGTTGGGTGTGTCGGCCTGCTCGATCAGCTCGGAGATCTCGTCGCCGATCGCCTGGATGTTGGCCTCGTCGAGGATGTTCCGATCGATGAACTCGACCTGGGTGACACCCTCGATGGACTTGACTCGGAGTCTTGAATCGGCCGCCATGTGGCGCCTCCGGTGCAAGGGGACTTCTCATCACCCCGCCCATCAGGCGGGCGAGGCCCAGACTATAGAGCGATCAGCCATCCCGCGATGCTTTCTGGCGCGATCGTGTGCGGGGCGCACAAAAAACCGGCGCCGGGAAGCTCCCGACGCCGGCGTCTGGTGTTCAGGACCGGGCCCGATCAGTAGGGCAGCGAGTCGAGCAGGCCCGGGAAGTTCCGCTCCTCTTCCTCGTTCTGGATGAGGATCGTGGGCTTGAGGAGGATGAGCAGGGTCTGCTCTTCCTTCACGTCCACGCGGTTGGAGAAGAAGCGGGACAGGATCGGGATCTTGCTCAGGACGGGCACGCCCGACTCGACCTCGAGCTCGTT
>JAJDDH010000080.1 GCA_029260415.1 Phycisphaerales bacterium
CACCTTCACCGACGTCACGGCCAGCGCCGGGCTCGGCAGCCTGTTCAACGGCATGATCGGCTTCGCCCCCAGATTCGCCGACATGGACGGTGACCGCTCCCCCGAGCTGCTCTGGATCGGTGACTTCGGGACCTCGCTGTACTTCCGAAACAACGCCGACGGCACGTTCACCGAGATCACCGCCAGCACCGGCATGGGCCTGGACTTCAACGAGATGGGCATGACCGTCGCCGACTTCAACCGCGACGGACGGTTTGACCTCTACGTCACCACCATCGGCACCAACAACCTGTACATGAACGACGCGCCCCACAGCTACACCAACCGCGCCAGCGCCGCGGGCTGCGAGAGCACGGGCTGGGGCTGGGGAACCGTCGCGGTCGATCTCGATCACGACACGCTCGTGGACCTTGTCGCCGTCACCCAGAGCGGGCGCCAGTGGGCCTTCCGCAACACGGGCATCTCCGGGGGCATCCCGCACTTTACCGACGTCACCAACGCGTCCGGGTTCACCACCAACATCTCCGGTCGAGGCCTGTCCAACCTCGACCTCGACAACGACGGCGACCAGGACCTAATCATCTTCCACCGCTCTGGCCCGCTCACGGTCTTTCGCAGCGAGCTCGACACGAGCCAGGGCGACGCCAACTGGATCCGCGTCATGCTCGACAACGCGGGCGACCCCGCCGTCGCCCCCAACGGCGTGGGCAGCGTCATCAAGCTCACCATCGACGGCGTCACCCAGATGGGTCGCATCGACGCGGGCAGCAACTACCTCTCCCAGTCCGAGCTCTCCGCCCACTTCGGGCTGGCCAGCGCCACAAGCATCGACGAGCTGGTCGTCGAGTGGGGCACGGGCCAGATCACGACGCTCACCGACGTGCCCGTGAACCAGACCCTGATCGTCTCGCTGGACCCCGCGTGCAACCCTGCGGACCTGGCCGAGCCGTTCGGCGTGCTGGACTTCTCCGATGTCGTCGCGTTCCTCACCGCGTTCGGCGGGATGGACCCCGCGGCGGATCTCGCCCCGCCCACGGGCGCGTGGGATTTCTCCGATGTCGTCGCCTTCCTTGGCGCGTTCGGAGGCGGCTGCCCGTAGCGCCCGGGAAGAACCGAGATCAGACCTTGCAACGAGGCCCCGGCGCAGGGAGACTCACGCCATGACCCCAGAGATCAGGTCCGTTGTTCGGGGCGCGTGGGCGCCGATCGCCCAGACGCTCGCAGTGCTGGCCCTCGCCGTGGGGACCGCGCACGCCGAGCCCCCGCGCTTCGTCGAGCGCCCGGGGATCACCGAGTTCTCCGGGCGGATGATCGTCCGCCCGCTGCAGACCGAGGCGTTGATGCGCCTCGTCGATGATCGCGCAGACGCAGAGGCCATCCGCGCCCGAGCCGCGGCGCGCCTGGCGCCCCAGCTCATCGAGCGCGTCCCCGAGACGGACGAGCACATCGTGCGCGTGCCCCGGGGCGAGGGCGAGAACGCCTACGCCGACCGACTCCTCGCGACGGGCGACTACGAGTACGCCCACCCGGACTGGCGGTGCTTCCCGCTGCAGACCATCCCCAACGACGGGGGCTACTGGCAGCAGTGGCACCACCTCCGCCTGAGCTCCTCGCTCGCCTGGGACGTCACCACGGGCGACCCCGGTGTCGTCATCGCGATCGTGGACGGCGGTGTCCAGCTCGACCACCCCGACCTGGCGGGCGCCCTCGTCCCCGGGTACAACGCGCCCTCGCGCACGCCCCAGGCCGAGGGCGGGGGCGTCGACGACGTGGACGGGCACGGCACCTTCGTCGCCGGCCTCGCCGGCGCCATCGGCGACAACAACACCCACGTCGTCGGCATGGGCTGGAACTTCTCCGTCATGCCCGTCCGCTACTACGACTCGCCCGGGGGGGGCTTCCTGAGCGACCTGCTCAACGGCGCCCGCTGGGCCGTGGACCACGGCGCCCGCGTCGTCAACGTCAGCCAGACCGGAGTCGACAGCCTCTCCGTCCAGACCACCGGCGCCTACATCACCACGCAGGGCGGGCTGCTGCTCTACGCCGCGGGCAACGACGCCCGCGACCTCTCGTGGTTCGATTGGCCCGACGTCATCGTCGTCGGCGCGACCGATGTCAACGACGCGAAGGCCGACTTCAGCGCCTACGGCGTCGCGATCGACGTCTTCGCCCCCGGGGTCGACATGCTCAGCACCGGGCGTGAGGGCGGCCTGGCGCAGGGCAGCGGGACCAGCGCCGCGACCCCCGTCGCCTCGGGCATCGCGGGCCTGCTCTTCAGCGTCTCGCCCAGCGCCTCCCCCGCCCAGATCGAGCAGCGGCTCCTCGCGGGGTGCGTCGACCTGGGCGAGCCGGGCGATGACCCGTACTGGGGACGCGGGCGGGTGGACGCGTACGCGTCGGTCACCGCCTGCCGCGTGGATCTCTCCCCCCCCGTCGGCGTGCTCGACTTCCTCGACGTGCTCGTCTTCCTCGCCAGCTTCGAGCAGTGCGCCGGGGACGCCGACCTGGCCGCCCCGTACGGGGTCTGCGACTTTGGCGACGTCATCGCCTTCCTCACCGAGTACGGGTCGGGCTGCCCGTAGCCCTCGCCCGCCAACCGGACCAGACCCACCCGTGGTCCTCTTGACCCGCTTGGTCTTCTTGTCCCGCGCCGTCCAGGCCTACGCTCGGGCATGATCCACCCCTGGCACGAAGTCACCCCCGGCGTCCCCAACAAAGCACTCCCGCACCACTTCCGCGCGATCATCGAGATCCCCAAGGGATCCTCCAACAAGTACGAGCTCGACAAGTCCACCGGCCTGCTCCGCCTGGACCGCGTCCTGCACTCGGCCGTCTACTACCCCGCCAACTACGGCTTCGTCCCCCAGACCCTCGCCGAGGACGACGACCCGCTCGACGTGCTCGTCTTCTGCACCGAGAAGATCCCCGCCCTGTGCGTCTGCGACGCCCGCGCCATCGGCGTCATGACCATGATCGACGACGGCCAGCCCGACCACAAGATCGTCAGCGTCCTGTGCGACGACCCGGAGTTCGCCGACTACCAGAAGGCCAGCGACTTCCCGAGCCACACCTTCAAGATGCTCAAGCGGTTCTTCGAGGACTACAAGATGCTCGAGGGCAAGGCGGTGGAGGTGGACGAGATCATGCCCGCCGAGGCGGCCGAGGCGATCATCGACGACTCGCTCCGCCGCTA
>JAJDDH010000081.1 GCA_029260415.1 Phycisphaerales bacterium
TTACATTGGATACAGCTTTTTTTTATAATTATTATGAAGAGCTAATTGATGTTAACTTAAGCATTGATGGCATTGAACAGAAACCCGCACCGCCACATATATTAATTGCCAACAGATTTACTAATGCTATGACGGCATCAACATATGGCGCAGAAATAAGTACAAATTGGCAAATCTTTGATTTCTGGCAGCTTTCCACCAGCTATAGCTGGTTTAAGCTGGAAGCGCAGTCAAAAAGTACTTCCTTGATAGATCAAGTGGGGAACAAAGAAAACTCAGACCCACGCAATCAATTCTCAATTCGCTCTAATATACAATTACCTTACAACCTTGAATTTAATAGCTTGTTTTACTATACCGACCGACTACAAGCACACAATGTTACGAATCAAGCACGTCTTGATTTAAGGTTGGCATGGTCACCGTCACCAACTCTAGAGGTATCAGTTGTCGCACAAAATATTACGAATAAACAACATCAAGAATTTACTGCGAGTGATGTACTAAACACTCAGATCCCACGTAGTGCTTATGCCAGAATAATGTATAGATTCTGAGCGTAACAAGCCCTTTGACTTGAATATATTAACTTTTGTTTTTTTCTAACAGATGCCCTTCAAAATAGATAATCCATCAATTTATATTGAAATCAATAGAGGGTCAAAGACTTTGCACGTGCATGTCTTAAAGATAACATTTATTTCGTCAATCTCATTGCTATTAGCTTTAAGAGCAACTTCCAGAATGGTGCTTTGAGTGTACACCATGATGATTAGATGCCGATTGGTCGGTCGTGCCGTTAATCTAATGCAAAAGCTCAAATGTAGCACTTTGTTAATATTACTCTGCGGACTCGGTCAATTGGGTTATTCGCCATTGGTACATGCAGAGGGACTACCCGAACATCGCCTTAAAGCAGCTTTTCTCTATAACTTTGCAATTTACACCCAGTGGCCTGACGATATTATTAACCGTTTTAACCTGTGTATCTACGGGAAACATTCATTTGGTAATGAGTTAAATCAATTACAAGAAAAGAAAGTTAATCAACAATTCATTACCGTTAAATATACAAACCAAATTAATGATTTGGTTGATTGCCACATGGTTTTCATCAGTGCTTCATCTATAGTCGACATGCATGACATCCTCGTTTCCCTGAAGGACAGACCTATACTAACCATAACAGATTTCATTAATCAAGAAGGTGCTGCGATGAACTTTATTTTAGAAGATAACAAAGTTAAGTTTGATGTCGATTTAGTCGTTGCCAAAGCCTCAGGCTTAAATTTCAGTTCACAATTGCTACGTTTTGCTAGAAAGGTTCATCAATAATGCAAAATCACACTTCCGTTCCCATTACGCTGCGCAAAAAGCTTCAACAAATCAGCTTAATGACACTGAGCATGGCAATGCTACTCATTACATTGCTTATTATCATGAGCAGTTTTATCATTGGTTCGTATGCCTTGATTGAATCCAGCGAATCGAAAGCAAAATTATTAACTGAGAACGCCGCACCAGCTTTGATGTTTCAGGATCTCGATTCTGCTCAGGCACTTCTGCAATCACTGAGTAATTCCAAAGAAATCCGAGTTGCTGCTATCTACAACGAAGAAAAGCTTAAATTTGCTGATTATTCAACCAATAATCTATCGCTTCCAGCATCTTTGACTTCTCTGGAAGAAAGCCTGATTAAAGATATCCGATATTTCACCTTCACCCAACCCATTATTTCTCAGAATCTGGTAATTGGCGGCCTTTATCTAGAAGTAAGCTTAATCCCTCTTTACTGGCAACTATTATGGCAAGTTATTTTTACTATTTTAGCCGCAGGCATTTCCTTGTTTGCTTCTTATCACCTAGTACAACGTCTAAACAAATCCGTATTACACCCACTCACTGACCTTTCAGATGTAATGGAAAAAGTATCCGTTGAATCTGATTATTTAGCGCGTGCCAAGTCTTCCAATATCATCGAGCTAAGCGCACTCGCTAAAGGTTTTAACATAATGATAGAGGGTATACAGGAACGCGACACAAAGCTGGCTGATAATCTGGAACATCTTGAAGAAGAGGTGGTAAAACGCACGCACGATCTGCAACTAAAGACGGACGAAGCCTATCAATTAGCCGAAAAAGCGCAGGCTGCGAGTAAAGCGAAAAGTGAATTTCTTGCCACCATGAGTCATGAGATCCGTACGCCTATGAATGGTGTGCTGGGCATGACTGAATTGTTATTGGCGACCGAACTAAATATCCGCCAAAAACGTCTGGCCGACATTGCTTATCGTTCAGCTGAGTCCTTACTAGGCATCATAAATAATATTCTGGATTTCTCCAAAATCGAATCAGGAAAATTCCAACTCATCGCTAATGACTTTGATCTACGCGAGTTACTGGAAGACACAGCTGAAATTATGGCAACACAGGCACACAGTAAGGGCTTGGAATTAATATTGAATTTGCCAGCTGATCTGCGTGCCATTGTTCGAGGCGATGGGGAGCGGATACGGCAAGTATT
>JAJDDH010000082.1 GCA_029260415.1 Phycisphaerales bacterium
GGGTTGAGAAGTCCATGTACGGCAACACCTACATGGGCATCGACCGCACCACCTACCTCATCGACGCCGACGGCAAAGTCTCCCAGCGCTGGGACAAGGTCAAGGTCCCCGGGCACGCCGAGGAGGTCCTCGACGCGGTCAAGAATCTCTGACCGATCCCGACGGGACGATCGCTCCCGGGCATCATGGCTGGTATGCGCAACACCACCGCCCTGACTGTCATTGCGACCGCCCTCGCCGCCGCCTCCGCCAGCGTCATCACCCGCCACGACGTGCCCGAGGCCAGGCACCTCGAGCTGGCCCAGACCATGCCCGAGGGCGCCCGCATCGACCTGAACCTGCGCGGCCCCAAGGGCGCCACCAACGGCTGCGGCACGCTCATCCATGAGTCCTGGGTCCTCACCGCCGCCCACGTCGCCCGCCAGATCAAGCCCGGGCACGCCATCACGATCGGCGGCGAGGACTACGCGGTCGCCCGAACCATCCCGCACCCCAAGTTCAAGGGCCCCCAGTCGATGCACGACATCGCGCTCGTGCAGCTCAAGGCGCCCGCCAAGAACATCGCCCCGCTCGCCCTCTACACCGAGCGCGACGAGACCGAGCACCTCGTCTACTTCGTCGGCACGGGCGACTTCGGCAACGGCGAGCGCGGCCCCACCGGGTTCGATTCCAAGAACCGCGCCGCGACCAACCGCATCATCGAGGCCAACGACCTGCACCTGATCATGCGCTTCGACGCCCCCGGGGAGGAGGGCGTCGAAGCGCTCGAGGGCGTCCCGGGCCCGGGCGACTCGGGCAACGCCATCATGATCAAGCAGGGCGACGCCTACCTCATCGCCGGCGTCAGCTTCGGCGCCGACCACCCCGAAGGCAAAGGCCCCGGGCGCTACGGCACCCTCGACTTCTCGATGCGCGTCTCCTCCATGATCGACTGGATCCGCGACGCGACGGGCGAGGCGTTCGAGGGCTGACCGACCGCGTCAGTTGCCGACTACGCTGGTCCTGTGAACTCGCTCCCCCCTCCAGACCTCTCCGACGCCGCCCTCCTCCGCGTCGTCTCGGGCATCCGCCCCTGCCGGCGCGGCGGCGTCCGCCTCGAAGCCGAGCAGCTCGGTTCAAAGCCCGTCATCCACAACTACGGCCAGGGCGGCTGCGGCGTCACCCTCTCCCTCGGCTGCGCCCAGCTCGCCGCCGACCTCGTCGAACCGGCCTCCGGTGCCACGGCTGACCCCGAAGGGGCAGCCGTGCCCAAGCCCCCGGTCGCCATCCTCGGCGGTGGCGTCACCGCTCTCACCACCGCCCGCGAACTCCTCACCCGAGGCCACCGCGTCACCTGCTACGCCAGCAAGTTCGCGACCGACACCACCTCCAACATCGCCGGCGCCATCTGGCTCCCCACAGGCGTCGAGTTCGGAGACACCCCCGACAAGGTCGCCCGCTTCCACGACATCCTCCGGCGCTCACACGCCGCGTTCACCCAGCTCGACAAGCACCAGTCGGGGGTCGAACGCCTCCCCGTCTTCGAGCCCGCCTACGCCCCGCACGAGGACCGCTTCTTCGACCACGGGACGGTCGAGCCGCCCACGCTGCTCGAACGCCTCCCGCTCGCGGGCCCGCCCCGCGCCGGGCGCGTGTTCTACACAAACTTCATCCACACCCCGCGCTTCCTGCGCGCGCTCAGCGACGACATCACCGCCCGCGGCGGCGCCTTCGTCCAGCGCACGTTCCACGCGCTCGACGAACTCGCAACCCTCGACGAGCCCGTCATTGTCAACTGCCTCGCCCTCGGCTCGCGCACGCTCTTCGACGACCAGAGCATGTACCCCGCCCGCGGCGTCCTCGTGCACATGAGGCCCCAGCCCCTGGGCTACATCGTCCACGACGGGTACAAGTACATGTTCCCCCGCGAGGACGCCCTCGTGCTGGGCGGCTGCTTCGACGCCGACGTCGATGACCCGACCCCCCCGGAGCACACCGTCCGCGAGATCCTCGACCACCACCGCCGCTTCTTCGCCGTCGCCTGAGCGATTCACGGAAACTGGAGGGCGCCACGGCTGACCCGAAGGGCAGCCGTGCCAAGGAGTTGCGCACCAGCTCCGTTTCCCCGCACCATAAAACTAGAGCGATCACTCAAATCCCACTTGAACGATCGCTCAACTCCGCTATGCTCGCTTGAGCAATCGCTCAAGGAGCCCGGATGACCCCCGACACCCGCGAGAAGATCCTCACCACCGCCGCCCGCCTGTTCCTGGAGCAGGGGTTCGCGGCCACGGGCATCGCGACCATCTGCCGCGAGGCGGGCGTCAACCCGGGCTCGCTCTACCACTTCTTCGCCTCCAAGGACGCGCTGCTCATCGGCGTCCTCCAGTGGTACGAGCTGCACCTGCGCCCCATCGTCATGGACCCCATCGAGCAGAGCCAGCCCGACCCCCTC
This sequence comes from Phycisphaerales bacterium, assembly GCA_029260415.1. Taxonomy (GTDB): domain Bacteria; phylum Planctomycetota; class Phycisphaerae; order Phycisphaerales; family UBA1924; genus JAJRXR01. The sequence continues at coordinate 2,435 of JAJDDH010000082.1, forward strand.
GAGCGCGTCTTTGACCTGCTCGCCTGGTACCGGGGCAACCTCGAGATCACGCGCTGCCGCCTGGGCTGCCCCATCGGAAACCTCGCCCTCGAGGTCACCGACACCCACCCCGAGGCGCGCCCGTTCATCGACATCAACTTCGCCAACTGGGCCGACTCCATCCAGGCCTGGCTCGACGAGGCCGGCGACCGCCTGCCCGCGAGCACCGACCGGCGCGCCCTGTCGCGCATGGTCCTGACGGTGATGGAGGGCGGCATCATGCAGTCCCGCGCCGCCGACCGCCTCCAACCGTTCGACGATTCCGTCGCGCAGCTGCGTCACTACATCGACGCGCTCGTCGCCCAAACCACGCACGCGTAGTCAGCACGACACCCGCAAGGAGTCCGACCGATGATCCGCACACTCGCCATGACCACCGCACTCATGCTCCCGACCACCGCCCTCGCGACGCCCCCCAGCGTCGCGCCCGCCCGACCCGACCGGCTCGTCGACGGACCGCTCGAACCGCTCAACTACTTCGTGGGTGACTGGACCATCGACGCCACCTGGTCATGGGGGACCTCGCTCAAGGGACGAAACGAGTACCGCGTCGGCCTGCACGGGCTGTTCCTCGAGGTCCGCTCCCTCGTCCGCGACGGCGAAGGCCCCCTCTACGAGCGGTACCACTCCTTCTACACCTACGACAAGGCCAAACAACAGCACGTCGCCTGGGGGCTGGCATTCGACGGATCCGCCTCGATCCTCAACCACACCCTCGAAGTCGGCAACAACGACCTGCCGCGCCTGGAGTTCGTCACCGAGAATCCCGACGGATCCCGCCTCCGCCAGGTCATGCAAGCGGTTGATGAGAACACGTGCGAGTGGAGAGTCTGGATGACCGCCGCGGGCGATGAGGGCGAGCAGCAGATCATGGACGACCAGTGGGAGCGCGTCACCAGCGACGACCCCTACGCGAGCGCCGACAGCGCCCCCATGAGCGGTCCGTATGACATCGACAGCGACAAGTTCGCCGCCCGCGGCGTCGACGTCCGCACCATCACCACGACCATCGAGATCGACGCCCCGTCCGCGGACGTCTTCAACGCATGGAGCACGAGCGAGGGCTGGAGGGGCGTCTACGCCTCGCCCGAGTCCGACGCGATCATCGACCTGGCCATCGGCGGGCGCTACGAGTGGCTCTTCAACGGCGAACTGGGGTCCAACGGCTGCCAGATCCTCAGCTACATCCCAAACCGCATGCTCTCGTTCACCTGGAACGCGCCCCCCGCCCAGCCCGAGTCCCGCCTCAAGCGCACCTGGGTCGTCGTCGAGCTCGACGAGCTCCAGGGCGATCGCACAAGGGTCACCCTCACCCACATGGGCTTCGGCGACAGCGCCCAGTGGGATGAAACCCGCGAGTACTTCACCAACGCCTGGGACCGGGTCCTGGGAGCGATGCAGAGCCATTTCAACGGCTAACAAGCACGCGGTCAGGGCTTGGGTCGTTTTGCCGTGCGAACCCAGCCGAGGACCATCAGGAACAGGCCACTGAGTAGGAACGACCCGATCAGCGCCGCGATCCCCAGGATCGCGGCGCTGGCGCTCGCGGGCGCGCCGTTGCCGAGCACGGTGCTCAGCGGATGAAAGATCTGCCCCACCAGCGCAGCGGCGCCGGTCGCGCCGAT
>JAJDDH010000083.1 GCA_029260415.1 Phycisphaerales bacterium
GTCTTGTAGATCTCACGCGTCGCCGTGGACTTGTTCAGCGTGTACAGGTGAATCCCCGCGACCTTGTGGTCCAGCAAATCTCGGCACTGCTCCGTCGCCCAGTGCACCCCAACCCGCCGCACCGACTCCGCAGACCCGTCCGTCCGGTTCAGCGCCCGAACCAAAGGCGCCGGGTACCGAGCCCCCAACGCCAGCTCCGCCATCCGCGCCATCCCCTTCACACTCGTGATCGGCATCACCCCCGCGATGATCGGCACATCGATCCCCGCCATCTCGCACCGGTCCCGGAAGTCGTACAGGTCCCGGTTATCAAAGAACAGCTGCGTGATGATCGCGTCCGCCCCCTCGTCCACCTTCGCCTTCAGGAAGTCCATCTCCAGCATCCGGTTCGGGCACCCCGGGTGCCCCTCCGGAAACCCCGCCACCGCAACCCCAAACCCGCGGGGGTCCGGGTGCGCCCCCGACGCGTTGAACTTCTGAATGTACCGCACCAACTCGCTCGCGTACTTGAAGTGGTCCGTACCCGGGTCGTACCCCTCCATGTTCGCCGGCGCATCGCCGCGCAGCGCCAGGATGTTCGTGATCCCCGCCTCCGCGTACCGCTCCAGGATCCGGCGCACCTCGCCCTCGTCCTGGCACACGCACGTCAGGTGCGGCACAGGCGTCAGCGACGTCTCCCGCTTAATCCGCACCACCATCTCGTGCGTCAGCTCCCGCGTCGACCCGCCCGCCCCGTACGTCGCCGACACGAACGTCGGGCGCAGCTGCTCCAGCTCCGCGATCTCGCTGAACAGCGCCTCCGCCCCCGCCGGGTTCTTCGGCGGGAAGAACTCAAACGAGAACGTCGTTCGGTGTTTGGTAAACAGATCGCGAATGTGCATCCATGACTCCGCTGCGACGCCGCTCTGGCTTGCCCAGACAACCGCCAGCCTAACCATAGTACCGTATATCCGGATGAACGGATGAATCGCCCCCGATCCTGTACAATCACCAGTTCTCGGTCCACCAACCCCGCAAACACCAGCCCAAAACGCATCCGAACACGCGAGCCCACCTTATAGAAGACCGTCGGGAGGAGTGCCCATGCCCAGCGATCGCATGACCGCCAAGGACGCCATCAGGGGCTATCGCCTCCTCAACCAGTGCCGCGACCTGGGCGTCGATCCCGCCAACTGGCGCGAGCACTTCTTCGACGGCCTCCGCGCCCTCGTCAACGCTCAGGTCGTCATCGGAGGCGAGATGCGCGGCTTTGACGACCCCAAGCAGCAGTTCGAAGCCATGGGCATCCGCCGCGTCGGATGGGAGTCCGAGCAGGCCGAACGCTCCTGGACCGAGTACGCCGAGTCCACCCCCATGGAGCGCACCCCCGAGTACCCCCGACTCCGCAACTTCCCGGGCGCGATGGTCACCCTCCAACGCGACGACATCTGGCACGACAAAGACTGGTACCGCTCCAAGACCTTCAACAACGTCCACCGCGTCTGCGGCATCGACGACTACGTCATCTCCATTCGACGCGTCCCCCGTCTCGGGCACTTCACCAGCCTCTTTGTCCACCGCTCTGTCGGGGCGCCCGCCTTCAGCAAACGCGATGTCGACCTCGTCAACCTCCTCCACGAAGAAGTGGGGGAGATGATCGGCGCCGAACTCGCCGCCGCCGCAGAACCGGGCCTCCGCAAGCTCACCCCCCGCCAGCGCGAGGTCCTCGATCTCCTCCTCGACGGCGACGCCGAAAAGCAGATCGCCGCCACCCTCGGCATCACACGCGCCACCGTCCACGAGTACGTCACCGCCCTCTACCGACACTTCGAGGTCTCCAGCCGGGGCGAGCTCCTCGCGCTCTTCATCGGGCGCGCCCGCCCCCAGCGCGTCACATGACCATGCCGCGCCACGTCCGACCTCGCGCTTTCACCCTCATCGAGCTGCTCGTCGTCATCGCCATCATCGCGCTGCTGCTGGGCATCCTCCTCCCCGCCCTCGCCAGCGCCCGCGCCTCTGCCAAAAACCTGATCTGCGCCTCACGCATGCGCCAGATCGCCATCGGTTGGCAGATCTACGCCGTGGACAACGATGACATCTCCGTCCCCGCACAGCCCGGTCGCTACGCCGACGACGCCCGCAACGTCTACGCCCTGGGCAACGGCGACCAGTACCGCCCCCGCTGGTTCGCCGTCATCGGCGCCGCCGCAGGCTTCGACGCCTACGCCAACCCCAGCCCCGATCCCGCCGACGAGCACAACATCCAGGTCGACGGTTCCGAGGTCTTCCTCTGCCCCAATGCACCCGACTGGACCTCAACCCGCAACTACGCCTACGGCTACAACCACCAGTTCCTGGGCAACACCCGCTTTATCAACGACAACCCCGACGACGGATTCATTAACTTCCCCGTCCGCACAAGCTCGCTCCACACCTCGAGGACCGTCCTCGCCGCCGACTCCCTCGGAACCGCCGCAGGCAAGCCCGAATCACAGCGCACCCCCAACCGCCCCGACGGATCCCGCGACCCCAGCCTCACCGCCGAAGGCGGGCACGGGTACGCCCTCGACCCGCCCCGACTCACAATCAACACCGACTACGCCGACCGCCGCAACCGCGCGCCAGAGCACCGCTCCGCGCCCCATTCGCGCCACTCGGGCAAAGCCAACGTCAGCTACTGCGACGGGCACGTCGAGTCCAAAACCATCGAGCAGCTCGGCTACCAACGCGCCCCGTCGGGCGCCGTCGACGCCCAGGGCGACCAAGCCACCAACCGCGAGTTCTCTGGCCTCGCCACCGACGAAGACCCATCCCCCGTCTACCCCTGATCCTCCCCCGCCGGGGCGGAGGAGGTCTCGAGCAAAGCGAGACGGAGGGGGTGTCTCTCTTCTCCCCTCTGGGGAGCAGGTGTCCGAGCAGCGGGCGGATGAGGGGCTCTTCTCCCTCTCTCATCTCCGCCCGCAACAACTCACCCCCGTTTCACAAGTAAACTCCCAGCGTGCCCCCACCCGACGCCACAGCCCTCTCCGCCTGCCACGCCTGCGGCCTCATCCAGCAGCTCCCCCCCGTCCCCGCAGGCAAACGCGCCATCTGCCAGCGCTGCCGCGCCCGGCTCGCCACCGACAGCCCCCGGCGCAGCGCCTCAACCGTCACCGCGCTCTGCCTCGCCGCCCTCATCCTCTACCCCTTCGCCATCCTCCTGCCCGTCATCCGCATCAGCGAGATGGGCCATGCCAACACCTCGACCATCTGGTCTGGCATGGTCTCCCTCTTCGCCTCGGGCCAGCTCCTCGTCGGCGCCGTCGTCCTCCTCGGATCTGTCGTCGCCCCCCTGGGCAAGCTCAGCGCCATGCTCACCCTCTGCATGGGCGATCTCGTCCTGCACCGCCGCCGCCAGGCCATGACCTACCGCGCCGTCGAGTGGCTCGGACGCTGGGGCATGCTCGACGTCCTGCTCGTCGCCACCCTCGTCGCCGCCGTCAAGCTCGGCGACTGGGTCGACGTCCACCCGGGCCCGGGCGTCCTCGCCTTCACCGCCGTCGTCGTCCTCTCCATGCTCGCCTCCGCGGCCTTCGACCCCAAAGCCATCTGGCAGGAACGCGACACATGACCCAGCCCGCGACCGACATCCCGACCGCCCGCGTCGTCCGCCGCCGAGGCTTCAACCCCGCGTGGCTCGTCCCCCTCGCCGTGCTCGCCGTCGTCGCCGCCGTCGCCTGGCAGGGCTTCCAGAGCCGGGGCCCGCGCATCACCATCCGATTCGCCAACGCCGACGGCGCCCGCATCGGCGACGCCATCGTCTACCGAGGCCTCCGCGTCGGAACCGTCCGCGACCTCACCCTCGCCCCCGATCGCCAGCAGGTCAGCGTCGTCGCCGAACTCACTCCTGACGGCGCCCCCCTCGCCACCCAGGGCTCGCGCTTCTGGATCGTCCGACCAGAAGTCAGCCTCCAGCGCATCAGCGGCCTCGACACCCTCGTGGGCCCCCAGTACATCGCCCTCCTCCCGGGCCCCGCCGACGCCCCCGTCGCCGATACGTTCGACGGCCTCGCCAAGCCCCCGGTCCTCAGCGCCATCACCGAATCGGGCGACTTCACCATCTCCCTCATCGCCCCCCGCCTCGGGTCCCTCAGCGTTGGCTCACCCGTCACCTACCGCGACATCCCCGTCGGCCGCATCGTCCACACCCAGCTCGCCGACGACGCCACAAGCGTCCGCATCCACGCCACCATCGACCCCGCCTACACCCCCCTCATCCGCGAGCGCACCCGCTTCTGGAACGCCTCGGGCATCAGCGCCGACTTCGGACTCTTCGCCGGACTCTCCGTCCGCGCCGACTCCCTCGAGTCCGTCCTCTCGGGAGGCATCGCCTTCGCCACCCCCGACCGAACAGGCGACGAGATCCAGTCCGGGCACACATTCGAGCTCGAACCCGAAGCCCCGGATTCCTGGATTAAGTGGGACCCCGAGATCCCGATTCAGACGACCGACGCGTCTCCTGATGCCCAACCCTGACGCCCACGATCACCGATTCCCGACCCCTCTTGATCGCGACAAGCCCGATCAAGTACAGTGAGCCCACCGCCAGGGTCTCGGCGTCTATTTTCCACCCGATCGCGCCGCCGCACGGCCGCGTTCAGCCGATCGAGTTTGAGAGAGTGAGAACATCATGAACACACGCACCACCAGGAGAGGCTTCGCTCTCGCACTTGTCGCTGGTCTCACCGCCTCCGCCACCGCCGGAGGCCCCGTCTCTGGCGACATCGTGCTCATGGAGGGCGACGCCCTCGAAGGCTCCACCGTCAGCATCATCAACGCCCCCTTCACCAACGGCCTCGGACAAATCGGCATGGTCGTCGGACTCGACGACGGACGCCGCGCCATCTGGTACGACGGCGCCGCCATCTTCACCTCCGACCTCGCCCTCCCCGACGCCCTCACCGGCGGCGAAGGTACCATGGGCATCGGCAACAGCGGCGAGTTCATCTACAGCCCCTCCTTCAACGGCGACGACTCCGTCTGGGGCCAGGGCGGCCTCATCGCCGTCGAAAACACACAAGCCCCGGACTACACCGCAGGATTCAACACCACCTTCCACTCACGCCCCCAGATGACCGACGACGGGACCGCCTACTGGATCTCCGGCATCAACGACGGTGCCGGCGGGACCTCCTCTCTCGAGCGCATCCTCTACCGCCGTGACTCCGGAGGCGTCATCACAGGCCTCTACCGCGCCGGTGACGTCATCGACGGCGCCACCATCGCCACAGGCTCAGGCATCGACTTCGACTACGCATTCTCAGGCAACAACGCCAACAGCATGGTCCTCTTCAACGACGCCGCCCAAGCCACCACCGCCGACGGACGCGTCGCCGTCAACAACGTCATCATCGCCGGCGAGGGCCTCGCCACAGGCCAGGGCGACAACTGGGACAACTTCGACAATATGGCCGTAAACAACGCAGGCAACCACGTCTTCTCGGGCGACACCGACGCCGCCACCACCTCCGACGAGTTCATCGCCTACAACGGCTCCATCGCCCTCCGCGAAGGCGACGCCATCAACCCGGGCAACCTCTCCGGTTCCGTCGACGCCCTCTCGCTCAACAACAACAACGAGGCCGTCTTCATCTGGGACGTCGACTCCGTCGAAACCCTCCTCTACGCCTCCGACGCCGCCGACATGGCCGGCTCCACCATCGCCCTCCTCGCCGTGGGTGACCTCTTCGACGCCGACGGTGACAACGTCGCCGACTGGATCATCGACGACTTCAACGCCTCCTCCGCCATCGGCCCAGGCCTCGACCTCGCCGAGGACGGCTTCGTCCACGTCGAGGTGGACCTCGAATCCCTCGACGGCTCCCTCAACCTCGAAGCCATCATCTCCCTCCGCGTCCCCGCCCCCTCGGGCGCCGCGCTGCTCGCGATGACCGCCCTCCTCGCATCTCGTCGCCGCCGCTAAGCCTTCGCGACACCACCAATCAAAGAGAGCCCGGGGATCCGCATCCCCGGGCTCTTTCATTTCGCTCTCAGCGAACGAGGATCAGTACCGGTAGTGCTCAGCCTTGTACGGGCCCTCAACCGGCACCCCGATGTAATCCGCCTGCTCCTTGCTCAGCGTCGTCAGCTTCACACCCAGCTTGTCCAGGTGCAGCCTCGCGACCTCCTCGTCCAGGTGCTTGGGCAGCATGTACACCTTGTTCTCGTACCGCTCCGGGTGCTCGTGCATCTCCATCTGCGCGATCACCTGGTTCGTAAAGCTCGCGCTCATCACGAAGCTCGGGTGCCCCGTCGCACAGCCCAGGTTCAGCAGGCGACCCTCCGCCAGCACCAGGATGCTCTTGCCCTGGCTCTTGAACTCGAACTCGTCGAACTGCGGCTTGATGTTGATCCGCTTGACGTCCGGGTCCTTCGCCAACGCCTCGATCTGGATCTCGTTGTCGAAGTGCCCGATGTTCCCGACGATCGCCTTGTTCTTCATCCGCTTCATCTGGTCCAGCGTGATGATGTCCTTGTTGCCCGTCGTCGTCACGAAGACGTCCGCCGTCTCAACAACCTCGTCCAGCGTCCGGACCTCGAGGCCCTCCATCGCCGCCTGCAACGCGCAGATCGGGTCGACCTCGGTCACGATCACGCGGCATCCCTGCCCACGCAGGCTCTGCGTGCACCCCTTGCCCACGTCGCCAAACCCGCACACCACCGCGACCTTGCCCGACAGCATCACGTCCGACGCCCGGTTCAGCCCGTCGATTAGCGAGTGACGGCAGCCGTACACGTTGTCGAACTTGCTCTTGGTCACCGAGTCGTTCACGTTGATCGCAGGGAACGTCAGCGTCCCCTCCTCCGCGAACTGGTACAGGCGGTGCACGCCCGTGGTCGTCTCCTCCGAGACGCCCTTGATCCCCGCCGCGATCCCCGCCCAGCTCCCCGGGAACTCCTTGGCCTGGGCGCCAAGCTGGCTCAGGAACGCGCCGATCTCCTCGGGGTCCTTAGCAGGATCGAACGTCGGGATCTTCCCCGCCTTCTCGTACTCGAGACCCTTGATGACCATCATCGTCGCGTCGCCGCCGTCGTCCAGGATCAGGTTCGGACCCTTCCCGTCGGGCCAGTTGACGATCTGGCGAGAGCACCACCAGTACTCGTCCAGCGTCTCGCCCTTCCACGCGTACACCGGAACGCCCTGCGGCTTGTCCACCGTCCCGTTCGGGCCCACAACAACCGCCGCCGCCGCAGAATCCTGCGTCGAGAAGATGTTGCAGCTCGCCCAGCGATCCTCAGCGACCAGAGCCGTCAGCGTCTCGATGAGCACCGGCGTCTGCACCGTCATGTGCAGCGACCCAGCGTTCCGCGCCCGCTTGAGCGGCTTGGTCTTCCCGTACCGCTCACGCAGCGCCATCAGCCCGGGCATCTCGTGCTCCGCCAGGCGAAGCTCCTTCCGCCCCTGCTCCGCGAGGCTCAGGTCCCGCACCTTGAAGTCCAGCGTCCCGCGATCCGTCGTGATCGTGTCGGGCTTCGTCATCATCGCCGTCATATCTGTTCTCCGTTTATCCAGCACTGTCCTCAGCGCTGCTGTTCTGACTTGTTCTGCCGCCTCGTCCTCCCTCTCCCCCGGGGGAGAGGGCCGGGGTGAGGGGCCTGTCATTCTCCTCCCCCGCCCCGGCGGGGGAGGTGTCGAGCAACGCGAGACGGAGGGGGTTTCC
>JAJDDH010000084.1 GCA_029260415.1 Phycisphaerales bacterium
GCGTGTGAGCCAGCGGGCCGCCTCGAGCCCGAGGCCCTGGGCGTCCTGGCAGACAGCGGTAAAGTTCGGGAAGGTGCGCAGGCGGACGTCGCCGTCGTCGAACCCGATGACGGACAGGTCCTTGGGCACGCGGACGCCCAGCTGCAGGCACCGGTGCAGGGCGCCGACGGTTGACAGCGGGTTGGTGAAGAAGATCGCCGTCGGCGGGTCCTCGTGCTGGAGCAGGTGGTCGAGCATCATCGCGCCGCCCTCGGGGCCCGCGGGGGCGCGGACGGTCAGCTCCTCGTCCCGCTCGAGCCCGGCCTCGGCCAGCGCCTGGCAGTACCCGTCCTCGCGGTCCTGGTGGTCCGAGTCCTGCACGTTGTGGATCGCCAGCGCGATGCGCTTGTGCCCGATCTCGATCAGGTGTTCGACGGCCTTGCGGCTCGTGGACTTGGACTCGCTGTCCACAAAGTTCACGCTCGGGTCGTCGGAGCGGTCCGCGATCATGATCGAGGGGAAGCCCTCGCCGGCGATCTCGCTGGCGAGCACGGAGGTGGCCTCGAGGGCACGGATCACGACGCCGCGCACGCCCTTGCGGTGGAAGAACTGGGTGTAGCTCTCGAACTCGTCCTTGTCGCGGTCGAGGTTGATGATGGTGACGTCGTAGCGTTGCTCGTTGGCGCCGCGGACGACGCCCGAGAGCATGAGCGAGTCGAAGTCGCCGTAGCCGGCCTGGACGGGGCCGGTGGGGTAGACCAGGCCGATGACGTTGGTGGGTCGCTTGCCGACGGAGGGGTTGTAGCCTGTGGACCGCGCGGCCTCGAGCACGCGCTGGCGTGTCTCGGCGCTGACATCGGGGTGGTTGTTCAGCGCCCGCGAAACGGTTGCGACTGACACCCCGACTGAGTTGGCGATCTTTCTCACTGACGACATTGGCGTCTGGTTCCTCTCAGCAAACCCGGAGATCCTCGAACTTACGGCGACCCCGGATCCAGATCCCGCTCCTGCCTGCGGTCGAGCGGGGACCAGAGGGCGGCGTAGTTGCTCCGCTCGGTCTGGTTGTTGAACAGCTCATCGGGTCCGAACGCCTCGACGTGCCCGTCAACAAATCCCATGTTGGCCCTTCCCTCGCTCGTCGAGAAGGTGTTGTCCCTCTGGGCCTTGGGGTGGCGATAGTACGGGACATAGGAGGTCGGGGCGCCGTCGGCCTCGAACTCGTCGGGCGGGGCGCCGTTGGTCCAGTTGCCGACATTGTTCCAGCGTGACGCGGGGAGCCCGTCGCCGGCGCCGAAGCGTCGGCCCGGGAGCTCGGCGCCACCGATCGCGGCGCCGGTGAACCAGTTGATCTCGCCGGCCTCGGATTCGATCTGGCTGCGCCAGGTTCCCCAGGACTCAGCGAAAAGAATCATCTTAAAGGACTCGTCAACGGCGTTGTCGAACGCGCGCCCGTTGCGGTAGGTCGCGGAGGCGCCCGAGTACTCGCCCGGCTTGTACAGCTTGAGCGTTCCAGTGGAGAAGTTCGGCTCGTACTCCGCGGCGGACGACGCCCAGTAGTTCATCGAATAGGACCGCCCCGCCTGCGGGTGGTTCGGGCAGATGATCACGCCCCCGCCCACGGTCTGGTTGTCGAGGTTGTCGAGCGCGAGGTTGCTGTAGTCCTGCTGGGGGAGGTACTGGCCGATGCGGTTGACATCGTGCCAGACCATGTTGCGTTTGCCGTTCTGCGGGTCGATGACGTACGGGCCGCCGATGTTGGTCGGGAAGTCGTCCCGGAAGTCAGTCGAGTAGGTAATCGCGGCGAGGGTGACCTGCCTGATGCGCGACTTGCAGACCACGTCGCGCCCGGACTGGCGGGCGGAGCCCAGGGCGGGGAGGAGGATGCCGATGAGCAGCGCGATGATCGCGATGACGACCAGCAGTTCAATGAGCGTGAAGGCACGGCGGGACTTCATTCCAGGCTCCTTGCTCAGAGACGAGCAGGCCGCGGGTTCTGGGACCGGAACAGTTCCGGCAGTATGACGACTCACTGCCGCTGACGCAACCATTCCACGCGCGGTTGGCGCCGTGTAGAAAGCCCGGTGTAGAGGCCTGATAACGCGGATTATGCGAGTAAAAGACGAACAAAGAATGCCAGAGAATCCGCCCACAAGCATTCAGGCGGATTCCTGCAACTGTTACAATAAATCGATCGCTGGGGGTCAATAGGGAGAGCCTGCTTATGGATCTTGCGGTAGTCATCGCTCTTCTCGCCGCGATGCTCACGATGCCCGCGTGCCTGATGAGCCGGGCCGGAGCGGACGAGCCTTCGCGTGTCGAGATCGCCAAAACCGAGCAGGGCTGGACCCTGCTCCGCAACGGGAAGGCGTACGTCGTCAAGGGCGCGGGCGGGCAGGAGAACCTGGAACGCCTCGTCGAGGCCGGGGGCAACTCCATCCGCACGTGGGACGGCGAGGGGATCGACGATCTGCTCGATTCAGCGCACGCGCTGGGCCTGAGCGTGACCGTTGGCATCTGGCTGGAGCACGAGCGCCACGGGCACGACTACGACGACCCCGCGGTGAAGAGCGCGCAGATGGCCAAGGTCGAGCGCATCGTCAGGGCGTACCGCGACCACCCGGCGGTCCTGCTGTGGGGTGTGGGCAACGAGGTCGAGATCGGCGGCGACATGGACAAGGCGTTCCGCGCCGTCGAGGACGCCGCGAAGCTGATCAAGTCGCTCGACCCCAACCACCCGACGATGGGGGTGATCGCTGAGATCGGGTCGAACAAGGCGGCGCGTCTGCTCGAGGCGTGCCCGAGCATCGACCTGCTTGGCATCAACTCGTACGCGGGTGTGACCACGGTCCCCCAGCGATTGACACAGCAGGGCGTGAACCACCCGTACCTGATCACGGAGTTCGGGCCGCGCGGGCACTGGGAGGGCCCGGTGACCTCGTGGGGGGCGCCCGTCGAGCCCACGAGCCTGGAGAAGGCGGAGATGTACGAGCGCCACTACGCCCAGGGCGTCGCGGCGGAGATCCCCGGGCGGTGCCTCGGGTCGTACGTGTTCCTGTGGGGGCAGAAGCAGGAAACCACCGCGACATGGTTCGGGATGTTCCTCGACACGGGGCAGGCGCTGCCGACGGTGGACGTCATGCAGCGGATGTGGACGGGCGCCGAGCCGGCGAACTCCGCGCCGCTCGTCGGCGCGATCCGATCCACCATGAAGCCCGACCGCGTCCGACCGGGAGACCAGTTCTCGATCGAGGCGGACATCACCGAGCCCGACGGCGACCCCGTGCGGATCGAGTGGCGTGTGATCCCGGAGACCACAGACCGGCGATCGGGCGGGGACGCCGAGCGGGCGCCGCAGGCGATCCCGGACCGGCTGATCTCCGCCAGTGCGAACAGCGCCGTGATCGAGGCGCCCGTGCAGCCCGGGGCGTACCGCATCTTCGTGTTCGCGTACGACGACGCCGGGGGCGTTGGGACCGCGAACCTCCCCTTCCAAGTTCTCGAGAGCGAGTGAGCCTCCCAGACCTGACCAAGGATGAGACCATGACCCGCAGCACCAGATTTCGTCGCCTGATCGCCCTCGCGTCGTTGTTGATCGCGCCCGCCGCGCACGCCCAGCTCGAGCTGGTCTGGGCCGACGAGTTCGACGGCCAGCTGGACACGGATACGTGGGAGCACCAGATCGGGCGGGGCGAGGCGTACGGCCTGCCCACCGGGTGGGGCAACAACGAGCACCAGTACTACACCGATCAGTTCTTCAACTCATTCACCAACAACAGCGAGCTGCACATTGTGGCGCAGAACATCCCGTTCGGCGGGGCGTCCTACAGCTCCGCCCGGATCCGGACGCTGGGCAGCTTTGAGGTCCGCTACGGGCGGATCGAGGCGCGCATCAAGCTCCCCAAGGGGCAGGGCCTCTGGCCCGCGTTCTGGATGCTGCCCACCAACTCGCCCTACGGCGGCTGGGCCTCGAGCGGTGAGATGGACATCATGGAGTCGGTCAACCAGATGAACCGCATCCACGGCACGCTCCACTTCGGCTCGCCCTGGCCCAGCAACACCAGCGCCGGGGGCACGCTCCAGGACGGCAGGGATTTCTCCCAGGACTTCCACGTCTACAGCATGGATTGGAACCCGGACTCGATCAGCTGGTCGGTGGACGGGGAGGTCTACCGGACCATCGGCAGCGGGGCGTGGTTCAGCTCCGCCGCAACGGGCAACCCGCGGGCGCCGTTCGATACGCCGTTCCACATCCTGCTCAACGTCGCGGTGGGGGGCAACTTCCCGGGCGATCCCAACGGGACCGCGTCGTTCCCGCAGGAGATGGTCGTGGACTGGGTCCGCGTCTACCGCGAGCAGCAGGCCGCGTACGCGGGTGCTGAGCACGCGGTCCCCGGGCGTATCGAGGCTGAAGACTTTGACGCGGGCTATCCGGACGAGGCGTACCAGGACTGCGACGCGGGCAACAACGGGGGGGCCTACCGCCCGGACTCGGACGTGGACATCGAGGCCTCCAACGAGGGCGGGTTCAACATCGGCTGGATGTGCGAGGGCGAGTGGCTCGAGTACAGCGTCGATGTCGCCAGCCCGGGGACCTACACCCTCCGCGCCCGCGTCGCCTCTCAGACGACAGGCGGGTCCATCAGCTTCGATTCTGACGGAGCCGACATCAGCGGGGTCATGAGCTTCAGCGCCACAGGCGGCTGGCAGAGCTGGACCACGATCGAGACCGAGGTCGCGCTCGCCGCGGGGTCGCAGGTCATCCGCATGAACAACGCGGGCGGCGCGGGCGACGGGTTCAACTTCAACTGGTTCGAGCTCGAGGCCCTGGCGACGGGCTGCGGCGACGCGGACCTGGCCGAGCCCTTCGGGGCGCTGGACTTCTCGGATGTCGTCGCGTTCCTCGTCGCGTTCGGGGAGATGGACGGCGCAGCGGATCTCGCGGCGCCCTTCGGGTCGCTCGACTTCAGCGACGTCATCGCGTTCCTCAGCGCGTTCGGCGCGGGCTGCCCGTAGACCGTCTCGTGAGCCCGGTCAGCGCCGGAACACGCCCGACGCCCTGACGGTGAGGTCGCCCTGGCTCGGGCGCGGTCAGCCCTGCTCGTCTGAGTTGACCCTGGCGATGTGCAGCAGGATGACCGAGGGGGCGGACGCGCGGACGTCGTGCGCCACCCGCGGCTCCATCCGCACGAGCCGGCCGGCGGGGAGGTCGAACCGGGTCTCGCCGGCGTTGATCGTGATCTGGCCGCGGAGCACGTGCACGCTGACGACGCCGTCCGCGGCGTGGCGCGGCAGCGCCGCATTCTCTTGCAGGGCGAACATCGCGATGGTCACGCCCGCGTAGCGGTAGAGCGTGCGCTGGGCGTGCCCGTGCCTGCTCCCGACCGACTGCTCGAGCAGGTCGGACGCCTCGTGCTCAAGGTCGAGAAGGCCCGCCTCCCCCTCGAAACGCGCGGACGGTCGTGCGGCGTGCTCGTTGGTCATCGGGTCGCTCCATGGATGTTGAGTGTTGCGGGGACCGTGCGGAGCAGGCGGCGCTGGCGCCCGTGGACCAGGTCCGAAAGCGACACGGCGTCGAGGGAGTCCAGGAACGCGCCGCGGGCGTCGCGAAGGGCGCCGACGAGCCGGCAGGGCCCCTCGAGGGGGCAGGCGCCTTCGGGTTGCATGCACTCGACCAGGTGCAGGTCGGGCTCCATCGCCCGGACGACCTGGGCGACGGTGAGCGATTCGGGGGCGACCGCCAGATCGACGCCGCCGCCGCGGCCAGACGTGGTGGTCACCCAGCCATGGGCCTGGAGCGACTGGACGACCTTGGTCAGGTGGTTCGCCGAGACCCCAAACGCCTGAGCGAGCGCGGGGACGGTGTGCCTCCGCCCGCTGGCGGCGAGCACCATCAGGGCGCGGAGCGCGTAGTCCGTTCGATCGGTGAGTCTCAATCGTTTGCCTCCGTGCCGTGTGCTATATATGGTACGGAAGATACCAGTTTGGAGCAACCCATGTCCCGACCCGATCTGCCAATCTCCGCCTGTGATCCCCCCTCGACGGCTCACGATGGTGAGGCGGAGATCGCACGGCTCGTGGAGCGGTTCTACACCCACGCCCGGGGCGACCCGGTGCTCGGCCCGGTGTTCGAGCGCCACGTCGCGGACTGGGACGGGCACCTGCGCACGATGCGGGACTTCTGGTCCTCGGCGGTGTACCGAACCGGGCGGTACTCGGGGCGTCCGCTGGATGTACACCGGCGGCTGGCGGACATCCAGGGCGAGCACTTCCCGAGGTGGCTGGGGTTGTGGGAGCGCACGGTCGATGAGGTGGTCCGGTCTGACGCGGGCGGGCCGCTCAAGGTGTTCGCCGCGCGCATGGCCACGACGATGTCCGCGCGTCTGGGCCTGGCCCCCGAGTTCGGGGCCGGTTCATGAGTCCGGGGCGGGGACCATCGCCCCGCGCGGCGTGCCTCCTTTACGCCGGGGTGCTGCTCGGATTCTCGTTCGTCGCCACCCCCGCCAAGTTCATGGCGCCCGGCGTTGCCACCCGGGACCTGCTCCTGGTCGGGCGGACATCGTTCGGCGTGTTCGCGTGGGTCGAGGCGGCCTTCGTGCTGCTCGTGGCGGTGTTGGCGCTGCGATGTCGCGTCGCCCGGGTCGGCGTGACACTCGTCGGTGTGCTCGTCGCGACGCAGCACCTGGGGCTGCGTCCGATCCTGGACGCTCGGGTCACCGCGGTTGTCCGGGGCGCTTCACCCGAGCCGAGCGGGCTGCACCGCGTCTACGGAGTGCTCGAACTCGTGAAGCTCGGCACGCTGCTCTGGATCGCCCGCTCGGAACTGCGACGTGCCGCGGGCGTTGCCCCAGGGCCCTGGGGTGCGGTCGTTCCGGGCGCTGAGCACCCAGGGTCTGGCGTGAACCCGCCCATATCGGCTCCCGACCGACCTTCACGGGCTCTCAGGGGGTTTCCACACGGCGTCGGGCACGAGTGAAGGTCCGATTCGCCTCGAGGGGTGTGCCGGAGCCGGGGAATCTGGGTCTGAAAGTCTGGCTGGGAACAGTCCGATGATGGCGGTGGTTCAACCCGAACAGACGGAAGCGGTCGGCCGCCCGTAGTCATTTCCTCAATCCCCCGGTAGACTTACGTTCGAATGTCACCACTGCTGACCCAATGTCGCGCCTGGCTGCTGCTGATCGTCTTCAGCCTCAACGCTGTGGTGCCGGCGGGCGCCGGTGGATGGCTTCTGTGTGTCGGCTGCGATGATGTCAGGCTGACGCTTACCAAACCTGATTCCGGTTGGCTCGGTGTTGCCGAGCCATGCTGCGGGACGACAGACGCCTCAGATGAGGACCAACGCCCCGGCCGGCTGCTTGCGGACGAGATGCTCTCGTCGTGCGACTGCATCCGAGTTCCCGTCGAGAACAACGACTTGGCCGTCGTGCTGTCTCCAGACGATTCTGCTCCGACGGTCGCTCTGCCCAGTGAGACGGCGCCGGCGGAGTTTCAGCTCGACCTGCCCACCGGTTCGGTCACCGCTCGTGGCCCGCCCGATGCCGATTGGCTGACGGCGACCCAGACGCTTCTCGGCCAGCACACCTCGCTCATCATCTGATTCCAGAGGCTGTACACCGGCGATCCCACGGGGGTCGCTGTTGTTGTGCGCTGCGCACATCGCGGCGCGTGTGAGACACCTCTGGAGCACGCATGAAACCCCGATCCTGGTTCCCGGCCGCTGCGGCGGCGCTCG
>JAJDDH010000085.1 GCA_029260415.1 Phycisphaerales bacterium
CTTCCGCACCTCGACGATCAACAACAAGCCCGTCACGCCCAAGATGATGCAGCTCGAGATGGACCTGGAGCAGGCCGAGCTGGGCGCGTACGAGCACTACATGCTCAAGGAGATCTTCGAGCAGCCCGCCTCGCTCCGCACCACCATGCGCGGTCGCGTGGACCTGAACGAGGGCAAGATCGTCCTCGGCGGTCTGATGGATTGCGCCAAGGATCTGGTCAAGTCGCGCCGCTACATCCTCATCGCCCAGGGTACCGCCCTGCACGCGGCGATGATCGGCGAGTACCTCCTCGAGGACCTGGCCAAAATCCCCGCCGAGTGCGAGTACGCCAGCGAGTTCCGCTACCGCAACCCGATCATCGAGGACCGGACGGTCGTCGTCGCGGTCAGCCAGTCGGGCGAGACGATCGACACCCTCGCGGCCCTGCACGAGGCCAAGGACCGGGGCGCGCTCACGCTAGGCGCCATCAACGTCGTTGGCTCCACGCTGGCGCGCGACACCGACGCGGGCGTGTACCTGCGCGTGGGCCCCGAGATCGGTGTCGCCTCGACCAAGGCGTTCACCGGGCAGGTCGCGGTGCTCACGCTCATCTCGCTGTTCCTGGCCCGCCGGCGCTTCATGTCCGACGAGGCGACGCGGCGCATGCTCGACGAGCTGCTCAAGATCCCCGACGCGATCGAGGCGGCGCTGGAGACCAACGATGTCGTCCGGCGCGTCACCGAGAAATACGTCGAGCGGGAGAACTGGCTGTTCCTTGGGCGAGGGTACAACTACCCGACCGCGATGGAGGGGGCGCTCAAGCTCAAGGAGATCAGCTACATCCACGCCGAGGGGATGCCCGCGGCGGAGATGAAGCACGGGCCCATCGCGCTCATCGACGAGGGCATGCCGGTGGTGTTTATTGCCAACAAGGGCCCGCAGTACGACAAGGTCATCAACAACATCGAGGAGGTCCGGGCGCGGGGCGGGCACGTGATCGCCGTCGCGACCGAGGGCGACACCCAGATCGAGTCCGTCGCCCACGACGTGCTCTGGGTGCCCGATGTCCCCGACTGCCTGAGCCCGATGGTGACCGTCGTCCCGCTGCAGCTCATGGCGTACCACGCGGCGGTGCTTCGTGGGCATGACGTGGACAAGCCCCGGAACCTGGCCAAGAGCGTGACGGTCGAGTGACCCGCTCTGTGCGTCAGGTCCGGTAACGCGAGGGCGCGGGCGCGGGCGTCGATGTTGAAGGCGGGGCGTCACGCTCAGCCGATGGGCCCCCATCGTCCCCCGGATTCCCGGGGACACGGGAGCCACGCCGTGCCACGCCCAGCCCTTCGAGTCAGCCCGTTGCGAACCGCCGTCCGCGCCTCGTCCCGCGATCTGCTGGGGCGGATGTCGCCGACGACGCCCGTCGAGGTGATCAGCGCCGCGGAGGTCCGCACGCCGCGCGTGACGCTCCGCCCGCTGACCGAGGGTGATCGGCGGGCATTTCTTGCGCTGGTGGGGGCCAGCCGAGAGCACCTGACACCCTGGATCCCGCTGCACCGGGCGGGCGAGTCCGACGACGCGTTCTTCGATCGACAGCTGGCAGGCGCCCGCGAGGGCGACCAGACGGGCAGCGCCTGGCGGCGCGTGGGCGTGCTGGGCGACGGCGCCATCATCGGCGCGTTCAACCTCAACGCGATCACCCGCGGCCTGAGCTGGCACGCCGACGCGGTCTGGTGGGTCGGGCGCGAGCACACAAGGCTCGGGCTGGCGAGCGAGGGCGTCACGGCGATGCTCGAGTACGCCCTGACAGATCCGCCCACGGGGCTCGGGCTGCACGCGGTGCACGCCGGGATCGATCCCGAGAACGTGGGCAGCCGGCGCCTTGTGGAACGCCTCGGGTTCCGCGAGGACGCGTCGCAGCGCTCCGACCTGCAGGTCGGCAGCGAGTGGCGATCGCACGAATTCTTTGTCAAGCACGCCGCCTGATCGGCGCGGACGGATCCGTCAGGGGACCGCGTCGGGCGCGACGGGGTTGGGGACGTCGACCGCGTCGGGGACCTCGCCCACCATCCCGGGCAGAGGCTCGAACGTGCCGTCGGGGCGCACCCGGGCCTGGCCCGTCGCCAGCAGGTACTGCAGGATGGCGTTGCGCAGGTCGGCGATCGCCTGGTCGCGCGCGTCCTCGGCGTTGAGCAGATCGTTGCGCCGGTCCACCACGCTCTGCGGGTCCGAGTCGTCACGCAGCAGCAGCTCTTCCAGGCCCAGCTCGTTGATCCGCACCTGCTCCTCGGCCAGGCGCAGCTGGAACTGCGCCAGGTCCACGTTGCGCACCGCCTGACGCCCCGTGATGATCACCGAGTCGCGGAACTCGTCGTAGTTGCGCTGCGCCCGTTCGAGCCCGATGAGCGACTGGCGCAGGCTCAGGCGTTCGATCCTGCGGTCCAGCGGCAGGCTGAAGGTGGCGCCCACGGAGTAGTCGAGCTGGTCGGGGTCGAGTGCGAACCCGCCGTTCATCTCGCCCGGGTCGGTGGGCAGGGAGACGCTGGCGTCCAGGCCTAGGTCGGGCAGCAGGTCGTTGCGGGCGTTGGCGACGGCGCGGCGCTGGTCGTCGAGCTGGTCGCGCCGGTTCTGCAGGTCCAGGCGGTATTCCAGGGCCAGCTCCATCGCCTCGCGCAGCGTCGCGTCGGGCTCGCGCAGGTCGAAGATGTCCGGGTCGATGTCGATCGGCTCGCTGATGTCCAGCGCCAGGCGCTGCTTGAAGCGGTCGAGCTGCAGGATGTAGTTCTCGCGCAGGCGCGCCAGCTGCTGCTGCGCCTGGCTCAGGCGGCTGGCGGTGATCTGCTGCTGGAACGCGCGGAGGCGCCCGG
>JAJDDH010000086.1 GCA_029260415.1 Phycisphaerales bacterium
GTCGCACGTCTTGGACTCACGCAGCGGCTGCGCAAAGCTCTCGCCCTCGCGGATCGAGTCGTGCACCTTCTTGAGCGCCTTCTCGTACACGTAGTTGCCGCACGTCTCGCCCGTGATCGTCACGGCCTCGAGGATCGGCACACCCGCCGAGATCAGCGTCCCCAGCGTCCGGCTGAACCGCGCGATCACCGTCTTGCGGATCAGGCTCCCGAAGATCGGCGTCCACAGCAGCAGGATGTCCGTCAGCGCCCGCCCGGGCCCCGCCTTGCGGATCAGCTTGAACCCGATCCACAACGCCGGCAATCCGATACCCACGTACCAGTAGCCCGCGAACTTCTGCCCCGCGATCCCGCCCACGAACCAGCGGCTCGTGTTCATCAGCCAGATCGTCAGCGCCGGGAGCTCCACGCCGAAGTCCTTGAAGATCTCCTCGAACTTCGGGATGATGAAGATCATGATGCCGCTGAGGATCACCAGCGCCACCATCACGACCACCACCGGGTAGACCATCGCGCCCTTGATCCGGCGCTTGAGCTTCTCGCTCTTCTCCATGAACTCCGCGAGGCGCTGCAGGATGATGTCCAGCACGCCGCCGATCTCGCCCGCGTTGACCATCTTCACGTACAGCTTGTTGAAGGCCTTGGGGAACTTGCCCATCGACTCGCTCAGCGAGCTGCCGCCCTCGACCTCCTCGACCACGCCCTGCAGCGTGTTCTTCATCAGGCCCGGCTTCTGCTGCTGCTCAAGAATCTGCAGCGACCGCAGCAGCGGCAGGCCCGCGTCCTGCAGCGTCGAGAGCTGACGCGTGAACAGCGTCAAGTGCTTGGGCTTGATCTTCCCGATCGAGATGCCCCCGCCGCCCTTCTTCTTCTTTTTCTTCTTCGCCGCGGCCTCACCCGCCTCAGCGCCGCCCTTCTTGCCCTTCTGCGGGCGCACCGACGTCGGGAAGTACCCCTGGCTCTTGATCCGCTGGATCGCGTCCTCGCTCGAGCCGGCCTCGATCGTGCCCTTCTGGGCCTTGCCAGCCGCGTTCAACGCCTCATAGACATACGTCGCCATCGCTTACCCTCGGTCTCTTGTGCCAGGAACCCACGCCCACCCGGGCGGGATCACTCCTCAGCGATCGTCTCACGCACGACCTCGTCGATCGTCGTCTGACCCTCGTAGATCGCCATCAGCCCGCTCTCGCGCAGCGATCGCATCCCGCGCCGCCGCGCAAAGTCGCGCAGCGCCGACGTGGACGCCTCTTTCATCACCAGCTCACGCATCGAGTCGTCCATGCCCATGATCTCGAACAACGCCATCCGCCCCTTGTAGCCCGAGCCGTTGCACGTCTCGCAGCCCGTGCCCCGCATGAACGTCCTGCCGCGCACGTCGTCGGGCAGCAGGTCCAGCTCCATCAGCTCCTCCTCCGACGGCTCGTACTGCTCCTTGCACTTCTTGCAGATCGTCCGCACCAGCCGCTGCGCCACCACGCCCTCGATCGTCGCCGTCAGCAGGAAGGGCTCGAGCCCCAGGTCCACCAGGCGGATGATCGAGCTGGGCGCGTCGTTGGTGTGCAGCGTGCTCATCACGAGGTGACCCGTCAGCGACGCCTGCACCGCGATCTGTGCCGTCTCCAGGTCGCGGATCTCGCCCACCAGGATCACGTCCGGGTCCTGACGCAGGAACGATCGCAGACACTTGGCGAACGTCAGCCCCACGTCTGTGTTGATCTGGCACTGGCACAGCCCGTCGATGTCGTACTCGACCGGGTCCTCCGCCGTCAGGATCTTCGTCTCGATGTCGTTCAGCTCGGCCAACGCCGCGTACAGCGTCGTCGTCTTGCCCGAGCCCGTCGGGCCCGTCACCACCACGATCCCGTTGGGCCTCTTGATCAACGCTCGGAACGTCTCCAGGTCGTCATCCCGGAACCCCACCCGGTCCAGGCTCAGCTCCACGTTCGCCCGGTCCAGGATCCGCATCACGACGCTCTCGCCGTAAATCGTCGGCAGCACCGCCACACGCAGGTCCACCGGGTTCCCCCCGACCGTCAGCTCGATACGACCGTCCTGCGGCAGGCGCCGCTCCGCGATGTCCAGGTTCGCCATGACCTTCACACGGCTGACAATCGCCGCGCCAAGGTGCTGCGGCGGGGGCACCATCTCGTACAGCACGCCGTCGATCCGGTACCGCATCTTGAACTCGGTCTCGAACGGCTCAAAGTGCACGTCCGACGCCCGGTCCCGGATCGCCTGCAGCAGCACCAGGTTCAGCAGCTTGATGACCTGGTTGTCCTCCGCGGCCTCCATGACCTGGTCCAGGTCGATCGACTGCCCCCGGTCCGCCAGACCCTCGAACTTCGAGTCCGAGGCCAGCGCACTGACCACATCAACCACCGACTCCTGCTTCGCGTAGTGCTTGGCCAGCATCGCGTCGATCGCCGACGCGTCCGCCACCACCGCCTGCACGTCGAAGTTCATCAGCAGGCGCAGGTCGTCCACGGCCTGGAAGTTGTCCGGGCTCTTCATCGCGATCTTGAGCTTCCGCCCCTTCGGGTTGTACTCGATGGGCACGACCTGATACGCCTGCGCGTTCTCGGACGGGATCGCCGCGATCGTCTCCTCGTTCAGCTCGAGCTTCGCCAGATCGACGAACGCCATCCCCGCCTGCCCCGCCAACGCCTCATCGACGTTCCGCTGCGTGCAGTACCCCAGCTCCACAAGCAGCTGCCCGATGGGCACCTTCCGCGTCTTCTGGATCCCCAGCGCCTCGTGCACCTGCTCACGGGTCACCACCCCCATCTTCGTGAGCGCTCGCCCGAGCTTCCGTCCCTTGAGTTCTGAAGGTTCAATCGCCATCAGTGCACCACCTCCGCACGGCGCCCGGCAGCCGCCAGCGCCTGCGTCATCTCAATCTTCGCGGATGAACCGCGTCCAGATCGGGCCCTCGACCCGAATTCAACACGAATAATCGTTTCGACATGTGGATATTAATCCTACAAGCCACCGGGCGCACCCGGCCCCTCGTCGATTCTACCCACCCATAACCCGATCAATCTCCGTCGGAGCCGGTGTCCTCCAGCTCAGGACGGCTCAGGGTGCCGCCCGCTGAGTGCACCTTGTTTGATAGGTCAGTCGGATTTTTGCACTTATCGATCATCTCTTCCGCCGCGATCATGCCCTTGGCATATAGCGACCACAGGTGGTCGTCGAGCAGCTGCATGCCGTACCGCTTGCCCGTCTGGATCGCCGAGTCGATGCGGAAGCTCTTGTTGTCACGGATCAGGTTCGCGATCGCAGGGGTGATCACGAGGAACTCGTAGGCCGCGACCATGCCCTTGGTATCCACCCGCCCCAGGAGCACCTGGGAGAGCACCGAGATCAGGGCCGTCGAAAGCTGCACCCGGATCTGGTTCTGCTGGCTCACCGGGAAGGCGTCCACCAGGCGGTCGATCGTCTTGGCGGCGCCCGTCGTGTGGAGCGTCCCGAACACAAGGTGACCGGTTTCCGCGGCCCGAACCGCCGCCTCGATCGTCTCCAGGTCACGCATCTCGCCCACGAGGATCACGTCCGGGTCCTGCCGCAGGGCCCGGCGCAGGGCCTCGGCGAAGCTGGGCACGTCGTTGCCCACCTCACGCTGGTTCACGATCGATTTCTTGTGCTCGTGGTAGTACTCGATCGGGTCTTCCATCGTCACGATGTGCCGGTCGAGGTACGTGTTCACGTAGTCGATCATCGTCGCCAGCGACGTCGTCTTGCCCGAGCCCGTGGGCCCCGTCACCAGGAACAGGCCTCGGGGCC
>JAJDDH010000087.1 GCA_029260415.1 Phycisphaerales bacterium
CCCGCCGGAACGATCATGGGCAACATGCCCGGCAGCGAGGGCTCCCCCGCCGTCGCGCTGACGGGGCGCGTCTGGGTGCAGTGCGACGCGGGCGATCGCGCCATCGAGCCGGGCGACCTGCTGACGACATCCGCAACGCCCGGGCACGCCATGAGCGTGACCGACCACGAGCGCGCGACGGGCAGCGTCATCGGCAAGGCCATGACCGGGCTGGGCCTGGGCGAGACCGGCATGGTCCTCGTGCTCGTTGGGCTTCAGTAAGCGACAGCTCAAAGGAGATCGATCATGATCCCGACCACACTGGCCATCGCGATCCTTACAGGCGCCGGGGCGACGGAGACCGCCCCGAACCAGCCCGCAGGCAATCTTGGCCCGATCGGCGTGTGCGACACCGAGCCGCTCATCGGCGGCGCCATCTTCCGCGGCGGCGGGATGGCCAGCGAGGGCTGGGACGGGCCCGGCGAGAACGCGACGACCATCTACTTCCATGTGGAGAACACCTCGAACGATCTCGGCGCTGGGCAGCGGACTGCGGTGCTCAATGCACTCGCGACGTGGGCCAGCATCGTGCAGATCGAGTTTGTTGAGATCGGCGTGCCAAACCGGAACCGGGCGATCGATTTCCGCTGGGCAACCGGCGACCACTGCGCTGTCGAAAGCGACGAGTGCGGCGACACAGACTGCCCATTCGACGGATCGGGCGGCGTGATCGCCCACGCCGGGTTCCCTCCCGGCGTGAACTCAGCGTGCGTGAACCCCATGGCCGAATCGTGGGCGGGCAACGTTCACTTCGATGACGGGGACTTCTTCGAGACCGACTCGGGGAGCCCGTCGGACGGGTTCAGCATGACGCTCGTCGCGGCCCACGAGATCGGGCACGCGATCGGGCTCACGCACGATATCGGCGGCGGCGGCCCCCACATCATGCGCCCCACCATCGGCTGGGGGGACGTCATGCAGACCCCCTCCGCGTCGGACATCGCCCACCTGCGCTCCGGGTACGCGGCCGGCACGGGCAGCGTCGTCACCTTCGAGCAGAACGGCATCTGGGTCAACGCCTCGTACATGTTCACCGAGCTCGGGCTCCCGGGTGACCCGTTCAACACCATATCCGAGGCGATCAACGCCCTGCCCCCGTTCAACACGGGCGTCACGATCCACCTCATCGGCGGGTCCTACCCCCCGATCACCATCAGCCAGCCCTGCACCATCACCGCCGAGTTCAACCCGGCAACGATCGGCCAGTAAAGGAGCGATGCGTTGAGCCTTCCCATCGATACCATCGCGGCGCTGCTTCTCGCAGGCGCCATCCAGGCCCCGGACCACGCTGGCCCCCGGATGGGCTGCGGGATGTCCCCGTGGTCCGGCGGGGCGACGCGGGGCATCGGCATGGTCGGCAACGGCTGGGACGGTGAGGGCCAGAACGCAACGACCATCTACTTCCACATCGAGATCCCTCACCCGCTGCAGAGCGCCCAGCGCGAGCAGTTCCTGGACATGCTCCAGGCGTGGGCCAACGAGGTGCAGATCCACTTCGTCGAACTCCCGATCGCCAACGCGACGCGGAGCATCGACCTGCTCTGGGTCGAGGGCAATCACTGCGACCTGGACAGCGCCGAGTGCGGGCAGCCCGGGTGTGATTTCTCGGATATGCCGTCCTCGTTCCTCGGGCACGCGGCCTACCCGCCCGGCATCGAGACCATCTGCGGCGGGGTGTCGCAGGAGAGCCGCGCGGGCGACATCCACCTGAACCTGGACGCGACGATCCAGTCCAACCCGGACAACGCGGGGTACAGCTTCAAGCTCGTCGCGGCCCACATGATCGGGCACGCGCTCGGTCTGCAGGACAACCCGAACCCGGGCGATCACAACGTCATGGGCCCGATCGAGTGGAACGAGAACTTTCTGCTCATCTCCGAGTCAGACTCGCTCCAGCTCCAGGCGGGGTACGCCGCGGGCGTGGGCAGCGTGACGACGCTCGAGTCGCTGGGCATCTGGGTGAACAGCGCCTGGACCGGCAGCGAGCGCGGCACACCCGGGAGCCCGTTCGACACGCTGCACGAGGGCGTTGCCGGGCTCCCGGCGCACCACGAGGGCGTGACCATCCACGTGCAGGCGGGCCTCTACCCGGGCCCGATCACGATCACAGAGCCATGCACCATCATGTCCGAGTTCGGGACCGCGTTCATCGGGCAGTAACACGGAGACCAGACCATGCGACGCAATCATGCGCTCTCAATCACCGCTCTCGCCGCGTTCGCTTCGGGGGCTGTCGCGCAGCCGTACGCGATCGATTGGCACACCGTGGACGCCGGAGGGGGCGTGTCTCTGGGCGGTCAGTTCGAGGTCAGCGGCACCATCGGCCAGCATGACGCAGGAAATGCCCTGATCGGTGGGTCGATCGAACTGACCGGGGGGTTCTGGGCCGGCGCTGGCGGCGGCGGGTGCAACGCGGCAGACCTGGCCCCGCCCGCAGGCGTGCTCAACTTCACCGACGTCATCGCCTTTCTCACCGCGTTCGGGAACATGGAATCCCCCGCTGATCTCGCGCCCCCGTTCGGTGTCTACGACTTTACCGACGTCATCGCATTCCTGACCGCGTTCGGCGCCGGGTGCCCGTAGCGCTGCGGCGCCTGGCAGGGCATTGAGCGACCTACGACCGCGGGGGATCGACATCACCCCGCACGCCGCGCGTGCCAGACGATCTCGGCCCCGGGCCACTCCGAGCGGAGCCCGCCCTCCCCCTCCGGGCCGAGCACGCTCGCGGCGCTGGCGAGCGCGTCCGCCAGCCACGCGTTGCTTGCAATCACCGTGACGGCGCTCGACGATCGCAGCCCGACGCCGGTCCGCGGGTCGAGGATGTGCGAGTACTGCACCCCGTCGATCGTCACGGAGCGGTACGCATCGCCAGATGTCGCAACACCGACGTTCGACAGCTGAAGCGCCCGCGCCCCGCCCCGGTCATCGGTCGCCTCGATCCGCCACCCCGCCTCGCCCGGAGGGGCGTCGCCCAGCGCCAGGTCGCCGCCGAGGTCAACCATGGCGCGCCGCAGCCCATGCCGGGAGAGGACCTGCAACGCCGCGTCCGCCGCGTACCCCTTGCCGATGGCGCCGAAGTCGAACCGGACGCCCGGCGCAAGCAGCTCAATCGTCGAGAGCCGCTCATCAACGTCAATGAGGCGGAACCCCGCGCGTGCGCGAGCATCCGTGAGGCGCTGCGGGTCGGGGAGGCGTCCCGATCTGAACGACTCCCGCCACAGCCCGGTCAGGGCGCCCAGCGTCGGGTCGAAGGCGCCCCCCGAAGCCTCGTGGACCCGGGCCGACTTGAGGACAACGTCGAACAGATCCGGGCTGACCCGATGGGGCGCCCCGATCGGCGCGGCACAGAGCCGCATCGCCTCGCTCGCAGGCGTGTAGTCGCTGAGCACGAGGTTCAGACGGTCCATCTCGTCAAACGCCAGACGCGCCGCATCGACCGCGACCGCCTCGCTCGGCGCAAATACGACGATTCTCGCCCTGCTCCCCATGACCACCCTTGCGAACTCGAACCGAAAGGCGGTAGCCTCGCCCCGCTGGGCGCGGTCCGCCCGGTTCGAGGCGCATCCCCCGGTGCAGAGGATCAGAGCGATCATGACGAGCCCGAGACTTCTGGCGTGCAGCATCGCTCTCACGGTAGCCGCATCCGCGTTCGCGCAGGACACCGCGGCTCCGCCCGAGACCAAGACCGTCCGGATCCCGGGGACCACCGTCGAGTTTGAGCTCGTCGCCTGCCCCGGGGGCGAGACGACCGATGAGAACGGGCAAACCCGGGGCATCGACCCGCTCTGGGTGCTGAGCACCGAGGTCACGTGGGACCTGTACGACATCTTCGTCTTCGCCCTGGACGAGGCGGACGCGGGCGCCCTCGACGCGGTCTCGCGCCCGAGCAAACCCTACGTGCCCCCGGACCGGGGCTACGGGCACGCGGGCTACCCCGCGATCGGCATGACCCGGGATGCCGCGGAAGCGTTCTGCGTCTGGCTTGAAGCGCGGACCGGACTCCAGGCCCGCCTGCCCACCCCAGAGGAGTGGACATTCCTGGCCAGCGCTGATCAAGCGGACACACCCGCCCCAGAGCAGGACCTGAGCGAGACCGCCTGGTTCAACGCCAACACCGACGACACCACCCAGCCCGTCGGGCGACGATCGCCCAACGCGTTCGGGCTCCACGACACGCTGGGCAACGTCGCCGAGTGGGTCATGACCGACACGGGCAAGCCGATCGCCATGGGCGGCTCGTTCCGCGACGCGGGCGAGGACTGCACCCCCCGATCCACGCAGCGCCAGCGCTCGAGCTGGAACACGAGCGACCCGCAGATCCCCAAGAGCCGCTGGTGGCTGGCCGACTGCGGCTGGGTGGGCTTCCGGTTTGTCGTAGAGTTGGATGATAAAGGAGACGCCGATGACGACTGAGCGTGACCTGACCAGGCGAGAGTTCGTCGCCACCGCAACCGCCATCGGGGCAGCAGGCCTTGTGACGGCGCCCGCGCTCGCCGGCGCCGACCGTCCGCGCATCGCGGATCCAATCCGTGTAGGCATCGTCGGCTGCGGCGGTCGCGGAACCGGCGCCCTCATCCAGGCGCTCAAGGCCGACACGGGCAGCGTGCTCTGGGCGATGGGCGACCTCTACCCTGAGCGCCTCGAGCCCTGCCACGGGTACGCCCGCGCCGCCCTGCAGGAGCAGGACGAGGAGCGGGGAACCAACGCCGCGGCGTCCAAGCTCCAGGCGGTCCCCGAACGTCGCTTCAGCGGGTTCGACGCCTACGCCAAGGTCATCGCCTCGGGCGTGGACGTGGTACTTCTCACGACGCCCCCCGCGTTCCGACCCCAGCACCTCGCCGCGGCGGTTGACGCCGGCAAGCACGTGTTCTGCGAGAAGCCCGTCGCCGTAGACGCCCCGGGCGTGCGTTCCGTAATCGCGTCCGCGGCGCTCGCCAGGCAGAAGGGCCTGAGCCTGATGTCGGGCTTCTGCTGGCGGTACCAGATGCAGATGCGTGAGGCGTTCGACAAGCTGCTCTCGGGTGGCGTCGGCGACATCCGAACCATCCAGACCACCTACAACGCGACGGGCTGGGTCCCGCCCAACGCGCGCAAGCCCGAATGGTCCGATGCCGAGTTCCAGACCCGCAACTGGCAGTACTTCAACCCGCTCTCGGGCGACCACATCGTCGAGCAGGCGGTCCACGCGATCGACTGGATCGGCTGGGCCCTGCGTGACAAGGCCCCGCTCCGGTGCTGGGCCGTCGGCGGGCGCCAGGCCAGGCCCGATCTTCCCGAGACGGGCAACGTCTTTGATCACTTCTCCGTCACCTACGAGTTCGAGGGCGGCGTCCGCGCGTACCACATGTGCAGGCACTGGCCCAACTCGCCCTACGACAACACCGGTTTCGTGACCGGCTCGACCGGCGCCATGACCATCGACCCCTGGAACGGAAAGCACGTCATCGAGGGCGCCAACCCCTGGAAAGGCAGCGCCGCTGGCAACGACATGTACCAGAAGGAGCACGACGAGCTGTTCACCGCGATCCGCTCCGGGCGTCCCGTCAACGACGGCGCCTTCATGTGTAACACCACGATGCTCGCAATCATGGGTCGCATGGCCGCGTACACCGGGCAGGCCGTGACCTGGGAGCAGGCGATGAACAGCCAAGAAAACCTCAACCCGGGCGCCTGGTCGTTCACCGACCGCCCAACCCCCACCGTCGCCATCCCGGGCACGACGAGGCTCATCTGATGAGGAGCGCCCACGCCATCGACCGGCGCTCGTTCCTCGCCGCGGCCAGCGCGCTGGCGATCGCACCGATGTCTCTCGCGCGATCCGGGATCCAGCCGGCGCCTGATCCCGCGGGCAATCGCGTCCTCAAGTCGCTCAAGTTCGGCATGATCAAAGATGGCCAGAGCATCCGCGACAAGTTCGAGATCGCGCTCGAGGCCGGCTTCGACGGCGTCGAGATGGACAGCCCCTCGAACCTCGATCTGGAAACCATCCGCCGCGCCAAGGAAGCCACGGGCGCTCAGATCCCGGGCGTCGTGGACTCGGCGCACTGGTCCCAGCCCCTTTCAGACCCGAGTGAAGACGTCCGGCGCGCCGGTCGGGCGGCGCTCGAGACGGCGATCCACGACTGCCACGCCCTCGGGGGCACGACCGTGCTGCTCGTCCCGGGCGTGGTCAACGCCGAGGTGTCGCCCGCCGACGCGTGGCGCCGGTCGATGCGTGCGCTCGAGCAGATCGCGCCCATCGCCAGCAAGGCCGGGGTTGGGGTCGCCTTCGAGAACGTCTGGAACAACTTCCTGCTCAGCCCCAGCGCCGCCGTGCGGTACGTGGACGAGGCAAACCGATTCACACCCGCCGGCGCCGCCCCTGTGTTCTCGTGGTACTTCGATATCGGCAACATCTGGCGGTACAGCTGGCCCCAGCATTGGATCCGCGAGCTGGGCGGGCGCATCTCCAAGCTCGACGTCAAGGGTTACTCCCGCGCCAAGGCCGACAAGGAGGGCAAGTGGGCGGGCTTCGGCGTCGAGATCGACGAGGACGACCTGCCCTGGGACCAGGTCAACCGCGCCCTCGACGAGATCGGATACCGTGGGTGGGCGTCGGCCGAGGTCGGCGGGGGCGACCGCGCCCGACTCAAGGACATCAGCCAGCGCATGGACCGGGTCTTCGCCCGGTAAACGGAACAATCGGAGGAGCGAGCGATGAGTGACTGGACACGCCGGGACATGATGAAGGCCTCGGCCCTGGGCGTCGGCGCTGTCGTCGCGCCCTCCTTCGCCGCGCGCCTGAGCACGGGGGGCGACGACCTGATCCGGGTCGGCGTCATCGGCTGCGGCGGTCGGGGCACGGGCGCCGCGTGGAACGCGCTCGAGGCCGACCCGAGCGTCCGCATCGTGGCGCTCGCCGACCTGTTCACCGACCGCCTTGAGA
>JAJDDH010000088.1 GCA_029260415.1 Phycisphaerales bacterium
GTCCTTCTCGCGCACAGCGATCGACTGCCCGATGTCCAGCCGCAGCAGCTCGGTCAGCAGAGGCCAGGCGAACTCGATGTCCGACTCCTGCTCGCGCGTCGGGCGCGTCAGCGTCATCACGCCCGATTTGGACAGGTGGTCCGGGATCGGGCTCGTGGAATCGATCAGCGACACGCCCTGGCGGTCAAGCTCCTCGGCGATCGCCGCGAGCACCGCGTGCGAGCGCCGGTCGTGACGCAGGTGACGCTGCCAGCTGATGACCGTCCGCAGGTCCGGAATGTTCTTGAACACCCGGAACCGGTCGTGCATCAGCTCGGCCTTGTCCACCCGCCCGACCATGATCGCGTGCTTGCACCCGGACTGCTTGAGGCGCTTGGCCCACCCGCCCAGACGGAGCAGGCCCACGTCGCTGAAGCTCTCGCACAGCGGGGGCAGCTCGCCGTCGTACTGGCGGGCCAGCCCGAGCCCGTGGACCGGGTGCCCCAGGCTCGCAAGCCCCCGCGCAATAAGGATGGGCAGGCGCCCACCACCGGCGATGAGCCCGATGGGCGCCGGCGGGGCCGGGGGGTCGGCAAGGATGGAGAGCGTGCCGCTCATCGGGGCGATTCGGTCCTCCGGTGCGGCATCGAGGGCCGCTGGGCATGGATTCTACCCCTTCGTTCGGATCAGCGGAGCGCATGGCTCCAATCCACCCCTCCGCAGCCCCTGCACAGACTGGGGCTCTTCGACGCCCCCGGACGATACTCACCCTCCCGCAGACGCCCGGAGCCAGCCCATGACCACCCCACACCCGGGCCGCCCCTCCCCCTCCGGCGTCCCAGGCCCCGACAGCCCCGTCCAGCGCGCGATCCGACCCTGGATCGGGGTCATGTTCACCTGCGCCAACGAATACCTCCGCGTCTCCAGAAGCCCCGACGCGAGCGTGTACCGGGCGCGCTGCCCAAAGTGCGGCAAATCCGTCCGCTTCCGCGTCGGTGAGGGCGGGTCCGACGCCCGCTTCTTCGAGGTCAGTTGCTAGCGCCCGCCCCCATTCACGCCCAGCCTTCCGCTCCTAGACTGCCCCAATGATCGGATCGTCCTCCCCCTACGACATCGCCCGCCCCGTGCGCGAGTGCGCCTCCACCGGCGCCCCCATCAGCGTGGGCGACCACTTCGTCGCTGTGCTCGTGGACTTGCCGGGTGAGGAAGCGCTCACCCGCCAGGACTTCAGCCTCGACGCCTGGGAGGGCGGCGCCCGCCCCAAGTCCCCGGGCCAGGTCTTCGCCTTTTGGCGGACCACCGCCCCCGAGCCCAACGAGCAGAAGAAGCCCCTCATCGGCGAAGACGAGCTCATGGACCTCTTCGAGCAGCTGGGCGAGTCCGACGCTGATGACCGCCTCGCCTTCCGCTACCTGCTCACGCTCGTGCTCGTCCGCAAACGCCGCCTCACCTACGAGGGCGGCACGCCCGCCGACCGCAAGAACAACCGCGCCGGGCTCATGTACGTCCGCCCCAAGGGCGTGGCGCTCCCCCCCGAGCGCGGCGGCGACGGCCCGCCCCTGCTCGAGGTCATCGACCCCGGGCTCGACGACGAGACCATCGCCAGCGTCACCGAGCAGCTCGGACAGATCATGAACCTCGACGAGGACAACACGTGAGCCCCACCCGACCGCTGCTGCTCGCTCTCGCGTGCGCCGCGGCGCTGGGCATGGGCTGCGCCTCGATGGACCCGCTCGCGGGACAGCACGAGGGCGCCGCCCAGCACGAGCCCAAGGCCTCGGCGCGAAAGAGCGTCAGCTACGAGCAGGCCCGGGCGATCTACAACGACCGGGTCGCGCCCGCCGACACGTTCTGGGCCCGGGTCTCGATCCGGGTGGACGGGCGCGACGCCGAGGGCGGGCGCCTGCGCGAGCAGGCCGAGGGGCACCTGCAGATCGAGCGTCCCAGCAGCCTGGCGATGTCCATCGGCAAGCTGGGCGAGACCCACCTCTACCTGGGCTCCAACGACGACGTCTACTGGTGGATGGACCTGATCGACAAGGACGACGCGTTCGTGATCTTCGGGCGCCACACGCAGGTCTCGCCCCACAAGGCCGCGCAGCTGGGCGTGCCCGTGCACCCGCTGGACCTGATCGACGCGATCGCCATCTCGCCCCTGCCCCCCGAGAGCCCGGGCGCCCGCGCCACCTGGACCCCCGACGGGAAGGAACTCGTCGTCCGCGCCCCCGGTCGCTGGGGCGCCCGGCGCATGTGGCTCGACCCGGACACCTTCGAGCCCCGGCGCGTCGAGATCCAGGACGAGCGGGGCAAGCTCCTGCTCGCCGCCGAGCTCAGCCGCTACGAGCACGTCCGCAAGCAGGGCGACGCGACCATCCTGCTCCGCATGGCGACGCGCTACGAGATCCAGACCGCCGGGCTCGACGCGACCGTCCGCATCAACGTCTTTGAGCCCCGGATCCGCTCGATCCGCCCCATCGCGTTCGACCTCCCCCGCCTGCTCGAGTCCTTCAACGTCGAGCAGGCCTGGGACCTGGACGCCCCGAGCGCCGGCGTCGCGGGAGACTGAGCGTGCGACCCGCCCTGTGCCGGCACACCCTGCTCGCGGCGCTGGCCGTGCTCGTGCTCAGCTCGGACGCGCGCGCCCAACGCGCCGACCCGACCACCTCCGGCGCCGCGCACGCCTGGCTCGTGCTGCCCGACCGCGCGACGGACGCCTCCGCGCTCGTGCACGTCCCGCCCCGGCGCGCCGCCGAGGGCGCCGTGTTCGAGCCCTCCGAGCGGGGCACGCTCCGTGTCGCCCGCCGCCTGGCAACCGCCCCGCGCGCCGTCGCCGCCTGGGCGGACGACGTCTACCTGCTCATGCCAGCAGCGCCCGATCGACCGGCGCGCGTGCTCACGCTCACCGCTCTCCCCGCCCCGATCGGCGACTTCTGGTCCTACGAGCCCCGCACCAGGCTCCGCCCGCTCGACCCGTTCCCCGACGGGTTCGTGGCGCAGGGCATCGTCGGCGCCCGCGACGGGCCCGCCGTGCTGGGCGAACGCTCCGGGCGCCCCGCGCTCCTCCGATACACGCAGGGCGCGTGGGAGCAGCTTGCGCTACCGACCTTGTCGGGTGCGCAAACGCTCCGTCTGCTGCCCGACGCGGGCGGACAGCTCCGCCTCCTGAGCATCCCAGGGGCGGGCGCCGCCGCGCTGTGGACGCGCGCCGGATCGGGCTGGCTCTCGGTCGACCTCGCGCCGGGCATCGACCCCGACCGACTCATCGCGCTGGGCGCGACCGGGCCGCGCGTGCTCGCGGCGCAGGCAGGCGAGAACGCCGTCGAACTCCTGGCCATCTCCGAGTCGGGCGCCGAGCGGATCGCCATGATCGAGGGCGTCAGCGATCAGCACGCCGGGGCGTTCCAGGGCGACCGCTTCGAGGCGTTCGTGCTCGCGTGGGAGATCGCCCAGGGGGAATCGGGCGCCTCGGCGAAGGTGACTCTCGCCGAGGTCTCGACGGCCACCGGGCAGGAGTTGTACCGGGGGGCCGCGATCCGAACCCTGCCCGTGAGCACGACCCAGTTCCGGCTCCTGGCCGCGTCGCTGGTGGCGCTGATGGGCGTCGTGCTGCTGGTGGTGCTCAAGCCGAGCGAGGAGGGTCCGGTCCTGCTGCCCGAGGGCTGTGCGCTGGCCGAGCCCGGGCGCCGCCTGGCCGCGACGATGGTGGACGTGCTGATCGCCGTGTTCATCGTGCGATTGATCTTCAACGTCCCCCTGATCGAGATCATCACGCTCTCGGGCCTGCTCCGCCCGGGCGGCGCGTGGATGGCGGCCCCGACCATGCTTGCCATCGGGTTCCTGCTCTCGGTCACGGGCGAGTGGCTCTCGGGCAGGTCCCTGGGCAAGCTCGCGACCGGATGCCGCGTGGTGCAGATCCGATCCGAGTCGATCGCGGGGCCCCCGGTCCGCCCGTCGCTCTGGCGGGCGGCGGTGCGCAACATCGTCAAGTGGGCCCTGCCCCCGGTCGCCGCGCTGGCCCTCGTGGACCCCTCGGCGCGGCACCGCGGCGACTCGATCTCGGGCCTGGCGGTCGTCGTCCCCACGCACGATTCGCCTGTTGACTCGGGCGATGAGCCCTGAGCCGGCGCCGAGCGCAGAAACTGCTGAAGGCGGAGGGGCCTCGGACCCGATAATCTTGCGCGGCGTCGCCCCAATGTGGGCGTGGACGCCGGTCGCCCCACCGGACGGGGCGGCTCGCCCGATCGACGGACCGAGACCATGGCAGAGCCCGACGAGAGCATGGACCCCCAGACCGACGAGCACGACTCGTCCCTGGATCGCCTGCGCCACAACTGGCGGACCACCTGGCAGGCCCCGGCCCTGCTCGGAGCCGTGGCGCTGCTCGTCACCGGGATCCTCTACTCCATCCTGACGGCGCCCAAGCCCGACCTGGCCCCCGCGATCAACCAGGCCGAACGCCTGATCGAGCAAGGGTCTCACCAGCAGGCGATGGATGTCCTCAAGACCCGCGTCTACCCGTACCTGGACGAGGCGGGCGAGGTCAGCGCGCTGGGGCGTCGGTACCACCTCGCCGTCGCCAGGGCGCTGTACCGAGCCCAGGCCGAGCTGGGCATCGACCTTGAAGTGAACCACCGCAACGTGCTGACGCACTACCTCGAGGCCGAGCGTCAGGGCTCGTCCCTGCTCCCGGGCGACCAGGTCGCGCTCGCCAACACCTACCTCTCCCTCGGTGAAACCACCTCGGCCCGCGTCCGCGCCGACGAACTCCCGGACAACGCCCGGGAGATGCGCCTTGCGATCTACAAACGCTTGGTGGACCTGCTGCTCGCTCCTCCTAACGCCCAGACCGATGAGGCCCTCGAGCTGCTCAACGAGATCCTGGGCGACCCGACCCTCCCCCCCGATGACCGGGCGTGGGCGCTGACGCGCCAGACCCAGGTCCGACTGGACCAGGGCTACGCCGACGAGGCGATCACCCGCCTGCTCCGCGCGGCGCCGCGCATCGAGAAGGCCTCCCCCGACATCCGCGGCGAGATCCTCCTCCTGCTCGGGCGCGCCTACGTCGAGATCGCGGCCCTGGGCGAGGCCGAGCGCCAGCTCCTTCAGGCGCAGGACCTTCTGCCCCCGGGCTCCTCGCTCCAGGGCGAGGCGCTGTACTACCTCTCAAAGATCGATGAGTCCCGCGGCGACACGGACGCGGGGCGTGATCGCCTCGCCCAGGCCGTCGAGCGTCACCCCGAGTGCCGCACGAACCGTCGGGCGCTCATGGGCCTGGCCGAGGCCGAGGCGGCGATCGGGCGCACGCCCGAATCGCAGGAGATCTACCGGAAACTCGTCGACGAGATCAACGCCGCAGAGGGCCAGGGCGCCCCGGGCCCTGAAGAGGCGGCCCAGAGCCTCCTTGCGCAGTACCGCGACCGCCTCTCCCGCGACGAGATCGAGGAGGCCCTCGCCTTCGCGACACTCGCCAGCGATCTGTACTCGCTCGAGAGACTGCCCGCGGACGTGCTCGCGGCCCTGGCGACGGGGCACCAAAGCTCGGCCGAACGCATCATGGCGCAGGGAACGCTGGACACGCTCGATCCCTCGTCGCGGGCCGAGGCACAGCGCCACCTGATCCGCGCCGCCAGCTACTACCGCCTGCACGCCGAGGCCTTCGTGCTGACCGACAACGACCAGTACGCCCGCTCGCTCTGGCTCGCGGCGGACCTGTTCGATCAGGCCGGGGACCGGACCGAGGCGATCGCGGCGTTCCGCCTGTACGCCGACGGCGTGCCGGGCGACGCACGCAACGCCGAGGCCCGCTTCCGCCTCGGTCGCGCGTTCCAGTCCATGGGCGACCAGTCGACCGCCGCGACCTACTTCCGCGACCTCATCGACGAGGAAAAGCTCGGGATCGCGGCGGACGTGGGCCCGTACGCCGAGCTCAGCCACGTCCCCCTCGCCCAGGTGCTGCTCGACGACGCCGACGAGACCAACGACGAGGAGGCCCGACGCCTGCTGCGGCGCATGATCAGCGGGAGCATGGGCGATGCTGAGACCGCCCAGTACCGCCAGGCGCTGATCGAGCTCGGGCGCGTGCACTACGCGGCTGGCGACTACGAACGCGCCATCGAACACTTCGAAGAGGCCCGCTCCCGATACCCCAACGACAAGCGGATCACCGAGATCCGGTTCCTGCTCGCCGACGCGTACCGCCTCTCGGCCCGCGAGATCCACGACCGCCTGGCCAGCGAGGCCATGCCCGGCTCGCTCGAACGCCAGCTCAAGACGACCGCCCGCGAGCGGCGCATCGCGGCGATGGCCGGCTACGAGCAGGTCCGAGGCGCGATCGAGCAGATCGACCCGCGCCAGCGATCCCCGCTCGAGAAGGTCCAGCTCCGCAACAGCTACTTCTTCCTGGGCGACTGCGCCTTTGACCTGGGCGACTATCGCACCGCGATCCTGCACTACGACCGCGCCCGCGAGCGGTACCCCGAGGACCCGGCCTCGCTCGTCGCCATGGTCCAGATCGTCAACGCCCACATCGAAGAGGACGACATGGGGCGCGCCCGCACCGCCAACGAGCGAGCGCGACGCTTCTACGAGAGCCTGCCCGAGGAGGTCTGGGACGACCCGAGCCTGCCCATGGGGCGCAGAGACTGGGAGCGCTGGCTCGAGTCCTCCTCCCGCCTCTACGAAGTGAGCGCCGTAACGACCGACTGAACCACGCCGGGCACGGACGCCCGGGCAGCACGCGAGGTCACGGATGACCGACGGACCGACCAACCAGCCGCTGGACCCGCAGGGGTGGGCCGACAACCTCGAGCGTCGCCTCGCGCTCGCCGAGGAGCAGTTCGAGCGATTGGGCTCGCTCGGCTCGCGCCAGCGCGAGCTGATCGAGGAGGGCGACGCGGTCTCGCTGCTCGATCTGCTGCGTGAACGCCAGAGCGTGCTGACCCGCATCGGCGAAACCTCCGAGGGCATCGAGCCTTTCCGCGCCCGCTGGGCGGACGTGAGCAACCGCCTGGATCCGGATCGCCGCCAGCTCATCCAGGCCCGCCTCGACTCGCTGACCGACGCCGCCAGCCGGATCGCGGCCCGCGACCAGGAGGACCGCAGAGCGCTCGAGAGCAAACGCGACGCGCTGGCCCGAGAGCTCTCGGGCGTGGACTCGGCCCAGGCCGCGGTCTCCGCGTACGCAACCCCCAAGTCGTCGCGCCCACGCTTCCAGGATCGGGAGGTCTGATGAGTTCGCCAGCCTCCATGCTCGAGTCCGCGGCTCTGGGCACGATGACGCCCAAGGACCTGGGCGAGCTCGTCAGCGCCTTCTCCGAGGTCACCTCACGCCTCGAGGGCACGCACGCGCAGCTCCGCGCCGAGGTCGCCCGCCTCTCGGGCGAGCTGCGCGACGCCAACGAGCAGCTGCAACGCTCGCGCCGCCTCGCCGCCCTGGGCGAGATGGCCGCGGGCATCAGCCACGAGATCCGCAATCCCCTCGCCTCCATCCGCCTCTACGCGCAGATGCTCGAGGAGGACCTGACCGACCGCCCGGAGCAGCAGGACAGCGCCCAGAAGATCGGCTCCGCCGTCACCCGCCTGGACGCGATCGTGGGGGACGTGCTCAGCTTCGCCCGCGAGATCCGCGTCCGCCCCGAGCAGACCCGCGCGGGCGACCTGTTCGACGAGGCCCTGGCGATGTGCGAGACCGGGACGACCAGGATCCAGCGCGAGGGCGACGAGCTCGAGCTCTGCGTCGACACGACCATGAGCCTGCAGGCGTTGGTCAACCTCGTCCGAAACGCCATCGACGCGGGGGGCGACACGCTCACGCTCACAGCGCGCACCGAGCGAGAGCTCGACGACGCCGGCAAAGCCCGCGACTGGAGCGTGCTGTGCGTCATCGACACCGGACCCGGCATCGCGCCCGACGTGATCGAGCGGATGTTCAACCCGTTCTTCACCACCCGCAACACGGGCACGGGCCTGGGCCTGGCCATCGTCCACCGCATCCTCGAGGCCCACGCCGGGCGCGTCGAGGTCCGGAACAACGCCGACCTGACTCCAGGCGCCAGGGGCGCGTGCGTCGAGCTCTGGCTCCCCGCACGCCCCGCGGTGTCATCCCCCAGCGACGAAACACTGATCCCCGACGCCAACGCCAGGACGGCCGCGGCCTAACCGTGATGGAGCACGCCCGATGAGCACCGTACTCGTGGTCGACGACAAGGAAATGATGCGCGACAGCGTCGGGGCCACCCTGCGCCGCGCGGGCTACGAGATCGTCGTCGCCAACGACGCCCCCTCCGCCCTGGAGATCGTCACGACCCGGCGCCCCGACGCGATCGTCTCGGACCTCAAGATGCCCGGCATGACTGGCATCGAGCTGGCCGAGCGTGTCAACCAGATCGACGACGAGCTGCCCGTCATCCTCATGACCGCGTTCGGGACGATCGAGACCGCTGTCCAGGCCATGCGCCGCGGCGCTTTCGACTACCTCACCAAGCCCTTCGAGGGCGACGAGCTGGTCATCACCGTCAAGCGGGCCCTCCGCCACGCCAGCCTCTCGCGCGAGAACGCCGTGCTCAAGGCCGGCGCTCGCGCCGATGCGGGACCGACCCGCACCGGGCTCGACCGCCTCATCGGCGCCTCGCCCGCCATGACCGGGGTCAAGGACCAGCTCCGCGCCATCGCGGGCTCGCACGGCACCGTCCTGATCACGGGCGAGTCGGGCACGGGCAAGGAAGTCATCGCCCGCGCCGTCCACGAGCTGAGCCCCCGTGTGCAGTCGCCCTTCCTGGGCGTCAACTGCGCCGCCCTCAGCGAGAGCCTGCTCGAGAGCGAGCTCTTCGGGCACGAGAAGGGCGCCTTCACCGGCGCCGACCGCCTCCGGCGCGGACGCTTCGAGCTCGCCGACCAGGGCACCCTCCTGCTCGACGAGAT
>JAJDDH010000089.1 GCA_029260415.1 Phycisphaerales bacterium
AGCAAGACCGCTGTCCTCGCGTTCTCGGGCGGGCTCGACACGAGCTTCTGCGTTCCCTACCTCATCGACCAGGGCTGGGAGGTGGTCACGCTGTTCGTCGATACGGGCGGCGTGAGCGCCGAGCACCGAGCCTGGATCGAGCAACGCGCGAAGAGTCTCGGCGCCAAGGAGCACATCACCCAGGACGCGGGCGACGAGCTGTGGGAGAGCTTTGTCACGCCGTTTGTCATGGGCGGGGTGAAGTACCAGGATCAGTACCCGCTGCTGTGCTCGGACCGGTACGTGATCGTCAGGCGAGCCGTCGAGCTGGCGCACTCGATCGGCGCGAAGGCCATCGCCCACGGGTGCACGGCGATGGGCAACGACCAGGTCCGCTTCGACCAGTCGCTGGGTTGCCTGACGGACCTGCCCATCATCGCGCCCGTCCGTGACCTGCAGGACCTGTGCGAGGAGCCCCGGGCGTACGAGATCGAGGCGCTCAAGGCGCTCGGGTACGAGGTCAGCGCGGACGTCTCGACGTACACCATCAACGAGAACGTGCTGGGCGTGACAGTCTCGGGCTCGGAGATCGACGGGTTCGGACCTCCATCGGACGCGAC
This sequence comes from Phycisphaerales bacterium, assembly GCA_029260415.1. Taxonomy (GTDB): domain Bacteria; phylum Planctomycetota; class Phycisphaerae; order Phycisphaerales; family UBA1924; genus JAJRXR01. The sequence goes on from JAJDDH010000089.1 coordinate 600, forward strand.
GCACCGCCTCACGGCGCCCGCCGACAGGCTGCCCGCGGGCGCGCTCAAGGCCCGGATCGGGTTCGAGGGCGGACGCGCCGTCTCGCTCGACGGCAAGGCGATGGGCGGGGCTGAGCTGCTTGGTCAGCTCAACGCGCTGCTCGGGCCCTACGGCGTGGGGCGCGGGATCTACACCGGGGACACGGTCATCGGGCTCAAGGGGCGGATTGTGTTTGAAGCCCCCGGGCTCGAGGCGCTGCTCGTCGCGCACCGGGCGCTCGAGGAGTGCGTGCTCTCCCGCGAGCAGAACCGCTTCAAGCCCCTGGCGGCGCGCAAGTGGACGGAGCTGGTCTACTCGGGCCTGTTCTTCGAGCCCCTGCGTGAGGACCTGGAGGCGTTCATCCGCTCCACGCAGTCGCGCGTGACGGGCGAGGTGACGGTCCAGGCCCAGGGCGGGCGGTGCGACGCGGTCGCGATCGAGTCGGACCACATCCTGCAGCGCGCAGGCGCGGTGTACGCCCAGCGGGCGGACTGGTCGGGCGCGGACGCGCTGGGGTTCATCAAGCTGGGCGGGCTGTCGAGCGCCATGGCGGCAAGCGCCGCGCGGGGGTCGGCGTGCTCGACGACATAACCAAGCACCTGCGGGCGCTCGTCGCCTGTGACACGACCAACCCGCCCCGGGCCATCGGCGAGGACCACCCGGCGCTCGAGTACGTGCGCGGGGCGCTGTCGTCGTGCGGCTTCACGCTCGAGACGACGGACCTGGGCAGCGGCTCGGTCAACGTGCTCGCGCGCCGGGGCAACCCAAGCACGCTGGTCAACTGCCACCTGGACACCGTCCCGCCCGACGGGGGGTGGGACCGCAACCCGTTCGATCTGCTGATCGAGGACGGGCGGGCGATCGGGCTCGGGGCGTGCGACATCAAGGGCAGCGCCGCGTGCATCCTCGCGGCATGTCAGCGGAGCACGGACGACGCCGCGGTGCTGCTGACGACCGATGAGGAGGCGGGGTCGAGCCAGTGCGTGCGGAGCTTCCTCGACGAGCACCCGAACGACTTCGCGGGCGTGGTCGTGTCCGAGCCCACGGGCTGCCGCGCGGTGCTGGAGCACCGGGGGATTGTCAGCGCGCAGGTCGAGTTCAAGGGGCGGGGTGGGCACGCGTCGCAGGGCGGGTCACGGAGCGCACTGCACGACGCGGTGCTGTGGGGCGCCGGGGCGCTGGGCGCCGCGGCGGGGGCGGAGGCTCTGGGCGAGGGCTGGCGCCTGAACCTGGGGCAGGTCGAGGGGGGAACAAAGCCCAACATGGTCGCGTCGAGCGCGCGGGTCCGCTTTGGCATCCGCCCGCGGGCGGGGCGCGACGCGGAGGAGATCATGGGCGCGATCCGCGCCGCCGCGCCGGGAGACGCGATGACCGCGTGGACGACCAGGTTTACCGCGCCCGCGCTGGTCGAGACCGAGGCGAGCCGAACACTCGCGGCAACGATCGGGCTGGAGATCGCCCCGGGCGTGGATTTCTGGACCGAGGCGGCGCTGTTTGCGCAGGCGGGGCTGCCCACGCTCGTGTTTGGCCCGGGCGACATCGCGCAGGCGCACGCCGCGGGAGAGTTCGTCCCGCTGAAAGACCTCGAGCGCGTCGGGGAGACCTACGCCCGATTGTTCTCGACCGATGCGGGAGAGCGCTGATGGACCCGTGCCACGACATCATCATCAACCTGCTGCATAATCTGGGTTCGCGGCGCGAGATCGAGCAGTACCTGGCCAGCTTCAGCGGCGTGGAGTCCGCGCGGTTCGCGGTCGTCAAGGTCGGGGGCGGGATCCTGGAGAGCAGCCTCGACGAGCTGGCCTCGGCGCTGGCGTTCTTGTGGCGCGTGGGGCTGTGCCCGGTCGTCGTGCACGGCGCGGGGCCCCAGCTGAACGCGGCGCTCGAGGAGCAGGGGCTCTCGTGCGACTGGATCGACGGTCAGCGGGTGACGACGCCCGAGATTCTGAGCGTCGCGCGGCGCGTCTTCCAGGAGGAGGGCGCGAGGCTGGCCGACGCGCTGAGCCGGATGGACGTGCGGGCCAGGCCCATCACCTCGGGCGTGTTCGAGGCGGCGCGCTCTGACGTCGCGGGGCTGGGCTTTGTGGGCAAGGTCCGGCGCGTGGACACGGACGTGATCCGCAACGCGATCGACAGCGGGCACCTGCCGATCGTCTCGCCGCTGGGAGAGACGGGCTCAGGGCAGATCCTGAACATCAACGCGGACATCGCGACGCGCGAGCTGACGCTGGCGCTCCAGCCCCGCAAGGTCGTCTTTCTCACGCCCACGGGCGGGCTGCTGGACGATCGGGGGCGCGTTATCCCGGCGGTCAACCTCGCTGAGGACTACGACCGCCTGTCCGAGGAGCCCTGGGTGCAGGGGGGGATGGCGCTCAAGCTGGCGCAGATCAGCGAGCTGCTCAGCGACCTCGACGAGCGGGCGTCGGTCTCGATCACCTCCCCCGAGCACCTGGCCCAGGAGCTGTTCACCCACCGGGGCAACGGGACGCTCATCCGCAGCGGGGTCCGCATCCGCGTCGTCGAGGACGCCGGCGAGATCGACATGGACCGCCTGCGCGAGGTGATCGACGCGAGCTTCGGCAAGACGCTCCGCGCCGACGCGTTCGAGACGCACGCCATCGAGCGGGTGCTGCTGGCGGGGGACTACACCGCCGCGGCGGTGCTCTCGCGGGGCGGGGTGGCGTCGTACCTGGACAAGTTCGCCGTCACGGCGCAGGCCCAAGGCACGGGCATCGGCGCGTCGCTCTGGCGGACGCTCACCGAGACCACCGGGCGGATGTTCTGGCGCTCGCGCTCGGGCAACGCGGTCAACCCGTGGTACTTCGAGCGGGCCGACGGCATGCACCGGACCGATGACTGGGTCGTCTTCTGGCGCGGGCTGCGCGGGCGGGGCGAGGTCGACGAGGCCATCTCGCACGCGCTGAGCCGCGAGGACTCGTTCGAGCCGGTCAGGCAGGGGGCGGGCGTTGCCTGAAACCGGACCATTGAAGGTCGGCCTTGTCGGCGCCCGCGGGCACGTGGGCACGGAGCTGCTGCGCCTGATCGGCGCCCACCCGTCGCTGGAGCTGGCCTACGCCAGCTCGCGCTCGCTGGTGGGCACGCCAGTCCAGATCGCGCCGATGGACTTCATCGACTCGGATCCAAGCGTGGTCGAGCGCGACGCGGACGTCATCGTTCTGGCCCTTCCCAACAACGCGTCGAGGCCGTACATCGACGCGATCGAACGCGCCCGGCCCGGCGCCCTCGTGATCGACCTGAGCGCCGACCGGCGCTTCGACGACGCCTGGGTCTACGGCCTGAGCGAGCATAACGCCGACGCGATCCGCGCCGCCAGACGCGTCAGCAACCCGGGCTGCTACGCGACGGCGTTGCACCTGGCCCTGCGACCCATCATCGACCTGTGCGCCTTGCCCCCCCACTGCTTCGGGGTCAGCGGGTACTCGGGCGCGGGGACCTCGCCCAGCGACAAGAACAACCCAGAGATCGTGACGGGCAACATCCTGCCCTACGCGATCACCGGGCACCTGCACGAGCGCGAGGTCTCACGCCATCTGGGCACGAGCGTGCGGTTCGCACCCAGCGTGGGCGGTCACTTCCGGGGGATTGTGCTGACGGCCCTGTGCGAGCTGCGCGACCCGGTCAGCCCGGGCGATCTGGCGGCGCGGTACGAGCGGGCGTACGCCAGCTGCCCGTTCGTCCGGTTCGACGCGGACAGCCCGATCGACCTTCGGGGCGTTGCCAAGACCAACACCGCCCGCGTCGGGGCGATCAGCGTGGACACGGAGGACCCGAGGCGGGTCGGCGTAGTCTGCTCGCTGGACAACCTGCTCAAGGGCGCCGCGTCGCAGGCGGTGCAGAACATCAACCTGGCGCTGGGGCTGGGCGAGACGGAGGGGCTGGCATGAGCACGCCTGTCTGGGCCAAGACCGAGAGCGCCGCG
>JAJDDH010000090.1 GCA_029260415.1 Phycisphaerales bacterium
CGCGCCCCCTTCCCATCGGTTCTCCGGATTCAACGCCTACGAGAAGCTGCTGGAACTCAAGGACATCGACTACGTCGTCCTCGCCACGCCCCCCCACTTCCGCCCCATCCACTTCGACGCGGCGGTCAACGCGGGCAAGCACGTGTTCATGGAGAAGCCCGTCGCCGTCGATCCCGCGGGCATCCGGCGCGTCATCAGGGCCGGTCGGGCCGCCAGCGAGCAGGGCCTGTCCGTCGTCGCGGGCACGCAGCGCCGGCACGAATCCAACTACCTCGAGCTCATGGACCGGATCGCCTCGGGCGAGATCGGCGAGGTCGTCTCCGCCAGCTGCGCCTGGAACCAGGGCGGGCTCTGGGTCCACGAGCGCGAGCCGCACGAGAGCGATATGGAGTGGCAGTGCCGCAACTGGCTGTACTTCTGCTGGCTCTCGGGCGACCACATCTGCGAGCAGCACATCCACAACCTGGACGTCGTCAACTGGGCCATGGGCGGGCGCCCCGTCAAGGCCGTCGGGATGGGCGGGCGCCAGGTGCGCACCGACGCCAAGTACGGCAACATCTTCGACCACTTCGCCATCGAGTACGAGTACGCCGGCGGGCGTCGTGCCACGAGCATGTGCCGCCAGATCGACGGCTGCCAGACCCGTGTTGACGAGCGCATCACCGGGACGCGAGGGCAGAGCGTCTCCTGGCCCGCCTTCGCGCAGATCACGGGCGAAAAGCCCTGGAAGTTCAGCGGAGACCACCCCAACCCGTACATGGTCGAGCACGCGAACCTCATCGCCTCGATCCGCGGCGACGGCCCTCACCTCAACGAGGCCAAACGCGTCGCAGAGAGCACCCTGACGGCCATCATGGGACGCATGAGCGCGTACACGGGCAAGGAGGTCACCTGGGACATGGCCCTCGCCTCGAGCCTCGACCTCTCGCCCGAGTCCTACGCGTTTGCCTCCCTCAAGACCGACCCGGTCCCCACGCCCGGACGCACACCCCTCACCTGAGCCCGGAGAGTCACATGCAGCGAAGAGAGTTCCTGGCCGGGGTCAGCGCGGCGGGCATCGCAGGGATTGCGACGCCAAGCGTGGCATCGGGCCTGAACCAGACCGAGCAAGCCAACTCGGCGCCCTTCTCCATGGCGTTCGCTCCGCACTTTGGCATGTTCCGCCACCACGCCGGGGACGACCCGGTCGCGCAGCTCGAGTTCGCGGCCGACCAGGGCTTCACCGCGTGGGAGGACAACGGCATGGGCGGTCGCTCGCCCGACGACCAGACCCGCATTGCGAAGGCGATGGAGCGTCTGGGCATCCGCATGGGGGTTTTCGTGCTCAACCCCGACAGCGCCTGGGGTGCCGCGTTCAGCAAGAACGACAAGGGCGAGCGCGAGAAGTTCCGCGACGCGGCCAAACGCGCCGTTGACATCGCCCAGCGTGTCAACGCGACCTGGATGACCGTCGTCCCGGGCACGCGCGAGCCCAGGCTTGATCTGGGCTACCAGACCGCGTCGGCGATCGACCAGCTCCGCGTGGGCGCCGAGGTGCTCGAACCCCACGGGCTCGTGATGGTCCTCGAGCCGCTCAACCCCCGCAACCACCCCAATATGCTGCTCGCGGAGATGGCCCACGCGTACGAGGTCTGCCGCGCCGTGGACTCGCCCGCGTGCAAGATCCTGTGTGATCTCTACCACCAGCAGATCACCGAGGGCAACCTGATCCCCAACATCGACCGCTGCTGGGAGGAGATCGCCTACTTCCAGATGGGCGACAACCCCGGGCGCAACGAACCGACCACGGGCGAGATCAACTACCGAAACGTCTTTGCGCACATCAAGGCCAAGGGCTTCAAGGGCATCCTGGGCATGGAGCACGGCAACTCACGACCGGAGAAGGCCGGCGAGCAAGCGGTGATCGACGCCTACCGCGCCTGCGACCCAGCCTGATCGCCAGGATCTCGGACAGCGCCGTCGCCCGGGGCGCCCGCACGCTCGTCGCGCTGGGGCAGCGCCTGCCGATGACGTGCCGCTCTCGTGGATCGAGCGAGCCCCGGGCGCCCGCCCGTCGCGGGAGGTTCATCGCACGGGGGGGCTAGAGTCTGGGCCCTCCCGAGGCCGGACCGATGAGCCAGAGCATCAACCCACACAAGAAGGCCCTCACGCGCGTCACCTGCGCCCCGTACATCCCGCCCATCCTGCAGGGCGAGCTCGAGGCGCTGGGGCACGAGGCGCAGAACGAGGACCACGTCGCGATCGACATCGGCGCCACGCTCGTCGAGTGCCTGGACCTGTGCCTCAAGCTCCGCACCGCCCACCACGTGATGTGGCTGCTCAGCCGGTTCCGCTGCCCGTCGCCCGAAGCCCTATACACCCAGGTCGCCTCGTTCCCGTGGGAGGAGCTGATCCCCAACGACTCGTACTTCTGCGTGACCTCCAACGTCACCAACCCGAAGATCGACAACACGATGTACCCCAACCTCGTGGTCAAAGACGCGATCGTTGACCGCATCACCAAGCACACCGGCGCCCGCCCCGACAGCGGCTCGGACCGTTCCCGCATCGTCATCCACCTCACCTGGAAGGGTGACCGCGCCTGGGTCTACCTCAACGTCAACGGCGTCCGCCTCTCCGACCGCGGCTACCGCAAGCTCCCCCACGACGCGCCCATGCGCGAGACCCTCGCCGCCGCGGTCCTGCTTGGCGCGGGGTACGACGGCACGCGCCCGCTCGTCAACCCCATGTGCGGCAGCGGCACGCTGGCCATCGAGGCGGCGCTGATCGCCGCCAAGCGGGCGCCCGGGCTGCTCCGCAGCAACTACGCCTTCGGGCACACCATGCTCGATCTGGACGACACGTGGCGCTCGGCGCGCGTCGCGGCGCGGAAGCTGGGCACGTCCGAGGGCGTCCCGCCGATCGTCGCGTCCGACCACGACCCACGCGCCATCGAGGCCGCGAAGCGCAACGCCAAGACCGCGGGCGTGGACCACCTGATCCAGTTCGTCGAGTGCGACTTCGCCGACACCCCGATGCCCGATGAACCGGGCGACGTGATCCTCAACCCGGAGTACGGGCTGCGACTGGGCGATCAGTCAGCGCTCGAGCCGACCTACGAGCGCATCGGCGACTACTTCAAGCAGCACTGCCCGGGGTGGAGCGGGCACGTCTTCACGGGCAACCGCGACTTGTCCAAGCGGATCGGGCTCCGGACCAGCCGGCGCACGCCGTTCATGAACGCGCAGATCGAGTGCCGGTTGCTGACCTTCGAGATGTACGCGGGATCCCGCCAGGCCCGCGCTGATTGATCAGGCCCTGATCCCGATCTGGTTTACTCGCCGGCCCGGACCGATCGCCAGTAGACCGCCCGGATCGCCTGCGCAGCGACTGCCGCGACGCCATACCCCGCGGCGCCCGTGAGCGTGATCGCACCCGCCTGCTCGGCCAACTCGGGCAGAATCAGGAAGTTTGGTTCGACGCCATCGAGCGGCGTGGTCGTCTCGAGCATCTGCCCGATCGCCAGGAACAAGATCACCGGCGGGCACGGCAGCCCAACATACGCCCCGGGGACGTGCGCCTCGAACGCCGCGAGCATGATCAGCATCGCGAAGAACGGGATCACCCACAGCAAGAACAGCCCAACCCCGAAGACCAGGACCCCCATCCGCTCTCGCACGCCCTGGGCGAACAAGCCCACGCCGATGACTGAGATCCCGAGCACGCCCAGCGACAGCGCCGAGGGCGCCTCGCTGAAGTACTGGTGTTCACGCGAGACCAGCCAGAGCAGCAGCCCGCCGGCGCCCAGCGTCATCGCGATCATCACGAGCGTGATCGGCAGGCTGGAGGCGCCGTCCGCGTTGGGGCTGATCCGCGTCCGCCCGATCTTGCGCGCCCGCCGCCAGCCCTCGACCGCCGTGTGCCGGGTCGGCGTGGCGCAGTTCATCAGGAGCAGGAATGTTCCACCCACGATCATCAGGCTGATGAACAGCAGCAACTCGATGGACTCGGGGCTCCGGGCCCCTCCCCCAGCGTCGCCGAACTGTCCGAAGATCTGGCGGTACGCCTCGTCGCTGACCACGATGGCCCAGACGCTCCCGACCAGGAACGCCAAGACCCCCGAGAAGACCAGCAGCGCCCCGACCTTGGAGAAGATATGGCACGCTTGATCTCGCCAGCGCCGGTGCACGACGGAGAACATCACCGCGAGCATGAACCCCTGCACCAGCAGCGTGTACAGCGTGGGGTGCAGCACCCCGGAGAAGAACGGCACGTCCCGGAAGCTGTCGATCCCGCTCAGCTCGGCCGTGCCCCGCATGCTCTCGGGCATCTCTTGCTGGAGCAGCCCGAAGAAGGTGGGTCGGATGGTCAGGAACTCGAAGAACGTGATCCCGATCCGCGAGAGGTTGGGCAGCACGAAGTACAGCACCGCCACCAGCCCCATCGACATCATCGACGCCAGGCGCGGCTTCTGCGAGATCATCCCCGCGACCATGCCCGTCAGGTGGTAGATCCAGACCGACGTAAAGAACACCGCGTAGAAGTGCAGCAGCGTCAGCACGCTGAACCCGCTGATGATCACCGCGATGACGATGAACGGGAGCGTGAGGGCGAACAGGATGTACTCGCGCACGGGCAGCCCGAACAGGTAACCGATGATCTTGCTCGTCGGGCTCATGGGCGTCATGCGGACATAGTCCAGCAGCCCGTCCTCGCGTTCGCTGGCGACGCCCGACGCCACGGCGCCCGTGCCGAACATCATCAGCACGATCGCCTGGATCACAATCACCCCGGGCAGGACCGCCATCGCCGCCTCCTCGCGCGTGGACATCTCCTGCTCGGTCATGGTCAGGAAGGTCAACAGTGAGACGAACGCCGTGATCGCGACGGTAATCACGCCCCAGCTGAGCATGTGCTTGAGACGCACGCGGGCACGGAACCCCTTGAGCAGGAGCGGGTTGATCCTGGATGAGGAGGTGATCGCGCTCATGAGGTCTCCGACGCTCCGATCTCAATCATCACGTCCTCCACGCCCTTGCGCCGCTCGTAGAACGCCTTGACGGGCGTGCCCTCACGCACAAGCTGCGCGAGGATCTCCGCGGCCCGCTCGTCGCCCGCGTCGAGCAGGAAATCGCAGCGCTGCAGGTCGGTCTCGACCCCGGACACGCTCTCGAGCGAGCCGAGCGTGGCCGCGGCGCCGTCCACCGGGCCCAGCGTCTCCACCCGATACCGGCGCGTCATGTTGATGTTGGCGACGATGTCGTCGATCTTGCCGTTGAGGACGAGACGCCCTTTTTCCATGATCGCGACCGACGAGCAGAACTCCTTGAGCTCCTGCAGGATGTGCGATGAGATGATCACCGTCTTGCCCTGGGCGCCCAGGCGCAGCAGCAGGTTGCGGAGATCGATGCGAGCGATCGGGTCCAGCCCGCTGGCCGGCTCGTCGAGCAGCAGCACCGACGGATCGTGCAGCAGCGTCTTGGCCAGCACCAGGCGCTGGGTCATGCCCCGCGAGAGCGTCCCGGCCATCGCGTTCCGCTTGCCCTCCAGGCTGACCATGTCGATGCACGCGTTGATCCGGTCCAGGCGGTCCCGCCGGTCCAGGTAGTAGGCCCGGGCGAAGACGTCCAG
>JAJDDH010000091.1 GCA_029260415.1 Phycisphaerales bacterium
CATCGCGATCTCTTCCAGGATGACCTGCTTCTCGGTGTCAAAGTCGTCCTGGCGGAGGGCGGGTCGCATCATCCGCCCCAGCGTGTCCAGGGCCCGGGGCATGTGCTCGGGCAGGATCTGGGCGTAGAAGCAGGTCAGCTCGTGCGACGTGTAGGCGTTGTTGCGGGCGCCCATCTCGTCGAACGTCCGGTTGATGTCGTCGGCCGAGAGCGTGTCGGTGCCCTTGAACATCATGTGTTCAAGGTAATGACTCACGCCCATGACGCCCGCCTCCTCGTCGCGGGCGCCCGTAGCGACGAAGAATCCCGCCGCGGCCGAGTGCGCGTCCGGATCGATCTCCGCGACGACCCGAAGCCCGTTGTCCAGCACCCGCTCGTGATAGGTAATCGGCATACGCCCAGTGTAGAGGGCGGGCTCAGGCGCCGAGGGCGCTCAGGATCGCCCGGCACGCCTCGTCGGGCGCCTTCGCGGCGCAGACCTCGGAGCTGACCGCGACGCCGCGAACACCGATCGCCGCGAGCCGGCTTGCGTTGCCCGCGCCGATGCCCGAGATCGCCAGGTGGGGGGTGTCCTTCGTGATCGGATCGGTCAGATACGCCCGGGCGTACTCGGGGCCCGCCAGCCCGGGCCTGGGCTTGGTGGTCGAGGGGAACATGGGCCCCAGCCCGCAGTACGACGCCCCGGTCTCGACCGCCCGGCGGGCGTCGTCCACGCACGAGGTCGAGACGCCCACGAGGGCGCCCTGGCCCAGCACCCGGCGCGCTTGGCCCGGGTCCAGATCGCCCTGCCCCAGGTGCACGCCGTCGGCGGCGCTGAGCAGCGCGATGTCCGGGCGGTCGTTGATGATCACGCTGACGCCCGATGGGCGGGCGATCGCGACGAGCGCGCGCGCGCGAGCGAGCAGCTCACCATCGGGCAGGTCCTTCTCGCGGAGCTGCAGGCAGTCGGCGCCGCCCTCGATTGCCAGCTCCGCGACGCGCTCCCATGGCATCGACTCGCAGAGCGAGGCGGTGATCAGCACGCACAGGCGCCACTGGGGGGCCTGGCGCCCGAGGGCGAGCAGCAGCGTCCGCTCGGCGTCGTACACGCGGTAGCGCATCGCCTCGAAAGCCCGGGCATCCGCGGCGAGGGTCTTGGAGACCTCCTCGATGGAGCGGATCGCCTCGCCGGTGCGCTTGGCCGCGGCGCTGGCGACCGCGAGGAGATCCTCGCGGGACTGCTCCCGCGCCGTGCTGACGCCCGTCCCGACGTCTCCCGGCGTGTCCCGGGCGGCGCACAGGAGCCCCGGGGCCACCGGGAGGGCCGCGACAGCGCCCGACAGCTCATGGCGGATCCCCTTGATCGCGGCGCAGAGGTCTCGATCGTTCAGCACGAAGCGGGCGATGTCCTCGAGGGTGCGCAGGCCTTCCCTGGCGCGGTTGGCGCTGGCGTCGATCAGGCGTGCGGTGGCGTGGTCTGCGGGTGGCATGGGCTGGGCGGGCTGGTTTCGGGTGCTCCGCAGGCGGACAATAGGGGGTGGGTGAGCCGTACGAACTTGCGCCAGGCGTCAACGCTCCGGAGCTGCCCGGGCGGGTGGTGCTGCGCGAGTCGGTCGAGGAGACGCTCGACGCCGCGGCGAGCGAGCTGTTCGTGCTGAGCCTGGACTGCGTGCGGGCCTTTGGCGACTTCCACCTGGCGCTGAGCGTGTCGCCCTCGCTCGAGGGCCTGTTTCAGCGGCTGATGGTGGACCCCAAGTTCCGCTCGCTGCCGTGGAACCGGACACACCTGTGGCTGGCGTGCGAGACGCTGGGCGAGAGCGGCGGGGCGCTGGGGCGGGAGCTGCAGGAGCTGGTTATCCAGCAGGCCGGGATCCCGGAGGGGCAGGCCCACCTGATCCCGACCGAGGATGACGCCGCGGACGCGTACGCGGGCGAGCTCCGCGAGACGCTGGCCTGGCGGGAGCCCGGGCACGACCGCCTCGACGCGAGCGTGCTGGCGCTGGACGACCCGATCACGGGGAGCAGGGCGGTTGGGAGCCCGGAGCTGGCGCTTCTGGACGACGGCGTGATTCGCCTCTCGCGCCGCCTGATCAACGCGTCGCGCCTGATCGGCGTCCTGGGGACGGGGGCGCCCGCGTCGGCGCGCCTGGGGTCCCGCGCCAACGATTCGCACGCGTTCGGGCTCGAACCCGTCGGGGGGGAGCTCAAGTGGTTCCTGGACCACGCGGCCTGCGCAGGAGCATCGTCATGAACAGCCCGAGCATCGAGCCCAACTCCCGCGTCACCTTCCGCGTTCATCACGAGGACGAGGACCTGCTTATTGTCGAGAAGCCCGCGCGGGTGGTCACGCAGCCGGGCGTCGGGCACCAGCACGACACCCTGCTCAACGGGCTGTTCGCGACGCACGGCGAACGCCTGCAGAACCTGGGCCAGGCGCGGGACTTCGGGCTCGTCCACCGACTGGACAAGGAGACCTCGGGCCTAGTCGTCGTGGCGCTGAGCGGGAGGGCGTACGACGAGATGCGCCGCAAGTTCGCCCAGCGCGAGGTGAGCAAGTACTACTGGGCGATCGTGCACAAGGCGCCGCGCGAGGACACGGGCGTCATCCGCAGGCCCATCATCGAGCTGCTCCGGCGCAAGGACCGGTACACGTCGCGCAAGATCGCCAGGATCTCCGCCAGCGGCAAGAGCGCCCTCACGGCGTACCGCACCCTCGAGGTCTCCGACTTCGGCGCCCTCGTCGAGGCCAGGCCAGTCACCGGGCGCCTGCACCAGGTCCGCGTGCACCTGGACCTGATCGGGTGCGCCGTGCTGGGCGATGATGTCTACGGCCCGCGCAGCGTGTGGAAGGCCGCGCCCCGTCTGGCGCTGCACGCCCACCGCCTGCGGTTCGAGCACCCGATCTCGGGCGAGGGCATGGACCTGCAGTCGCACTTCCCCAAGGACCTGCGCGGCACGCTCAAGGCGATGCGCCTCAGACGCCCCGATCTGGAGCACGACCCGGTCGTGTCAGGCTAACGCGTCCATCAGGTCCGACGCGACCCGGTCACCCATCAGGAACCCAGCGTCGGTCAGCACCCAACGCCCCTCGCAGACGACGATGAGCCCGACCTGCTGGTGCCAGGCGGCGCTGGTCTCGAGGCGGCGCCTGGCGCCCGGCGCGAGGCGTTCTGCCGCGGCGCACACCCCGTCGATCTCCAGCCCCTCGCGCAGGCGGATGCCCGTCATGATCCGCTCACGCATCGCCCGGCGCGCGTCGGGGGGCTCGTGCTCGATAATCGGGGCGAATCCCTCGTCGTCGATGCTCAGGTAGTCGTCAAGCCTGGGCGTGTTCTTCCAGCGGTGCCCCGCCAGGTGCCCCGATGCCGACGGGCCCGCGGCGAGCCAGTCGTGCTGGCGCCAGTACGCCAGGTTGTGGGCGCACTCCCGCCCCGGGCGCGCGTAGTTGGACACCTCGTAGCGCTGCAGCCCCTCGCGGCGCAGGCGATCGACGGTCAGCTCGTACATGTCCGCCTCGAGGTCTTCGTCGGCCCGGGTGAACTCGTCGCGCTCGAGACGGGCGGTCATCGCGGTGTTGGGCTCGTAGGTGAGCGCGTAGCACGAGAGGTGCTCGGTCCCGAGCGCGATGGCTCGCTCCAGGTCGCTTGTCCACTCGTCGAGGCTCTGCCCGGGCACCGCGAAGATCAGGTCCACCGACTGGCGTCCGATGCCGGCGCCGCGTGCAAGCTCGACGGATTTGGCGACATTGGCCGGGTCGTGGCGGCGTTCGAGCGTGTGCAGGTGGCTCGCGTTGAAGGACTGGGCGCCGATGGAGATGCGGTTGACCCCGCCTCCGACGAGGACGTCGAAGAGCTCATTGGTCGCGGTCTCGGGGTTGCACTCGACGCTGAACTCGCCATCGCGTGAACGGATGGCGCTCAGATCGAACGAGCGTTCGAGCGTGCCCAGCAGCTCCCGCCAGAGGGCGGGGGCCAGGAGGGTGGGGGTGCCCCCGCCGACGAAGATGCTCTCCAGCGGCCCGGCGAGCGGGGCCAGGGCCTCAAGCTCGCGCTGCAGGCGCCTGGTGAATGCGAGCTGGCGGTCCTGGCGATCCACGATGGAGTAGAAGTCGCAATAGTGGCACTTGTGGGCACAAAACGGGATGTGGAGATAGAGCGAGCGGGCGTCCTGGGATGAGGCGCCCGCGTCGCGGGCGGCCGCGAGGAGGCGGCGGGCCGTCTGACGCGGGCGTTGCTCGAGCAGGGAGATGGCGATATCGTTCGTCATCGCGTCTGGGGCTGATCCGTCCAAGAGGCGTCCGCAGCCGGCGATCCGGGGTGTCCCGCGCGTCGGCGGCGATGACACACGAGCCCGGGGCGGAACGGTCCGCTCCGGTGCAGAGAGGATAGTCACGCGTGGATGTGGTCCTGATCCGAGTCACTGAAGACGGCCGTATGCAGGAGCTGCCCATCCGGCGCGATCGGGTCGTGATCGGTCGCCAGACGGACTGCGACGTGCGCGTGCCCGCGGCGGGGATCTCCCGCCATCACTGCGAGGTCGTGCAGGACGACGACGGGCTGCTCATCAACGATCTGGGCTCGAGCAACGGGACCTGGGTCAACCAGGAGCGGGTCGAGTCCAAACGCCTGTCCGCTGGCGATCTGGTCAGCTTCGGCTCGTTCGTCTTCGTGGTCCGCATCGACGGCAACCCGACCGAGATCGAGCCCGAGCACTGCTTCGAGGACGGTCTGCCCGACACGGACGACGCGAAGGAGCCGCCCCGGGTGGTGCAGTCCGGCGGCGCCGCGGCCAAGGCCGGCGGCGTCAACGACGACAGCAGCGTCTTCGACTTTGACTTTGATCTTTCAGACGACGACGACTCGCAGCCCCCGCTCTGAGCGCGGGCGCTGAACGAGGCTCAGGCGGCCTTGGGGTCCTTGCCCTTGGCGTCGTGCGTCTCGGTCATCGCCTTGGGCTCGGGCACGCGGATGTTCGTGCTGCAGTTGCGGCAGCGGACCGTCTTGCCCCGGGCGCTCGTGGGAACCGCCAGCACCTTGCGGCACGTCAGGTTCGGGCACATGATCCGGACTGTTTCGTCGTTGGGCATTGAGGCGATCTCCGCGGTTCCGATCCACATCGGACGGGCGCGGGCGCACCTTGACCGGAATCGCCCAGAACCGGGCGGCGCGCGAGGCCCGGACGCCTGGCGGGGAAGCGGGTAAGGTTCACCGCGTCGGGGCGTGCTCGGAGGGTCCGAGGCGCCCGTCCCCGGGCCTGTGCTGGAGCGTGCCATTGGCTGATGCGAACCCCAGATCCACGGCGGTTATCGGGCTCCAGTGGGGAGACGAGGGCAAGGGCAAGCTGGTCGATCGTCTCGCGGGCGAGCACGACGCGACCGTTCGTTTCAACGGGGGCGCCAACGCCGGGCATTCGGTGGTGGTGGGGGGCAAGCGCTACGCCCTGCACCTGATGCCCTCGGGGGTGCTCTCGGAGCGGGCCCTGGGCGTGATCGGCAACGGCGTGGTCGTCGATCCCGAAGCACTGCTCAGAGAGATCGACGCGCTCAGCGCCCAGGGCGTGGACACGTCCAGGCTGGTCATCTCCGACCGGGCCCACGTGGTGCTGCCCTACCACAAGGTCGAGGACGAGCTGCGCGAGGCCTTCCTCAGCGGCGGTGCGATCGGCACGACCAAGCGGGGCATCGGCCCGGCGTACGGCGACAAGGTGCAAAGGGCCGCGGCGGTGCGGATGGGCGACCTGACCCGACCGGACGTGCTGCGGGAGAAGGTGGCGCTGGCGTGCCGCCTCAAGAACGTGACGGTGCAGCGGATGGCCGAGGAGGTGGGGCTGGCGCCGACGGTTCTGGACGCGGACGAGATCAGCGAGAAGGCCCTGGCCTGGGGCGAGCGGCTGGCGCCGATGATCGACGACACGGTCTACCTGCTCAACACGATGCACCGCGAGGGCAAAAAGTTGCTGTTCGAGGGCGCCAACGCGACGCTGCTGGACGTGGACCACGGGACGTACCCGTTCGTGACGAGCAGCAACAGCTCGGCGCTGGGCATCTGCGCGGGCGCGGGGGTGGCGCCGAGCGTGGTGGGGCGGATGATCGGGGTGATGAAGGCGTACAGCACTCGGGTGGGCGCGGGGCCGATGCCCACCGAGCTGGAGGGCGCAACGGGTGATCTGATCCGCGAGCGCGGTCGCGAGTTCGGGACGACCACCGGGCGCCCGCGGCGCGTGGGCTGGCTGGACCTGGTCGCGGTGCGCTACAGCGTGATGGTCAACGGCGTGGACGAGGTGGCGCTGACCCTGCTGGACGTGCTCAGCGGGTTCGATGAGCTCAGGCTGTGCACCGCGTACGACACGCCCGAGGGGCGGACCGATCGCTTCATCCCCGACGGCGCCCGGTTGGCCCGGGCGACGCCCGTCTACGAGACGATGCCTGGGTTTGGCGAGGATCTCACCGGTTGCCGATCGCTGGACGAACTGCCCGGGGCGGCCCGGGCGTACGTGGAGCGGATCGAGGCGTTCATCGGGGCGCCCATCAGCTCGATCGGGGTCGGTCCGGACCGGGAGCAGACCATCGACGCGTCGCAGGGCGTGGGCGCCTGAAAGATCGGGCGAGCGTGTCCCCATGAACGGGGGCAGGACGATGGGCAGAGGACAGAGGAGCCGCATGACGCCCGAGACCACCCCATCCGCAGTCAAGAGTGAGCCTGGCGTCACCTCCGAGTTCGCGGGGGACCCGAGGGCCATCGCGGTGATCGAGCGGATGCGCCGGCGCACGCCCGAGGCGGACCCGCTGGCGGCGCTGCCGGATGTTCATCCGGAGCGGATCCCGCGGCACATCGCGATCATCATGGACGGCAACGGGCGGTGGGCCGAGCAGCGGGGCTTCCCGAGGGTCTTTGGGCACCGCAACGGCGCGATCTCGGTGCGCGACGTGGTGACGGAGGCGGGGCGTCTGGGAGTAGAGGCGCTGACGCTGTACTCGTTCAGCGCCGAGAACTGGAAGCGTCCCAAGGACGAGATCGACGCGCTGATGGACCTGTGCGTGACCTACTGCGACGGCGAGCGGGACAAGCTGGCCGAGAAGAACGTGCACGTGCGGGTCATCGGGCGCATCAACGAGCTGCCCGACCCGGCCCGCGACGCGATCGGGCGCTTGGAGGCGACGACCAAGGACTGCACCGGGCCGACCCTGTGCCTAGCGATCAACTACGGCTCGCGCAACGAGATCGTGGACGCGGTCCGCTCGATCGTGGATCGGGTCGCCAAGGGCGAGATCACGCCCGAGGCGGTCAGCGAGTCGCTGATCGACCAGAGCCTGTACACCGCGGGCCTGCCCGACCCGGACCTGATGATCCGCACGGGCGGGGAGATGCGGATCAGCAACTACCTGCTCTGGCAGCTGAGCTACGCGGAGCTGTACGTTTCCGACCTGCTCTGGCCCGATTTCGAC